>NZ_JBVJMN010000014.1:101151-137364 GCF_055584185.1 Streptomyces sp. NPDC104202
CCTTCGAGCGTCGCGACAACGACCGTCCCTCCGGCGGCCACCGCGGCAGCGACCGTCCGTTCAACCGCGACCGTCGTGACGACCGTCCCTCCGGCGGCTTCCGCTCCGGTGGCGGCGACCGCCCCTTCGGCCGCCGTGACGACCACCGCGGCACCGGCTCGACCGGCGGCTCCTTCGGCCGTCGCGACGACAAGCCGCGCTGGAAGCGCAACGGCTGACGCCGACTGATCACCACGAGCCGGGCCCGTACGACACACCGTCGTACGGGCCCGGCCCGTTTTTCCGGAGCTTCCGGCGGCCCGGCCCCGGTGCGCCCGCTCGCGCCGCCGCCCGACCGGATACGCTCGACCGGTCGACGCGGGTGAGGGGAGCCGGCCGGGGGGCCGGCGGAGACCTCTCCCCGACTTCCAGCGTCAGGTTGCCCTGGGGAGGGACCTCTCTTTGTCTCGTTTCGCACGCGCGCGGCACCCCCGCGCGCGTATCGCCGTTCTCGCCACCGCACTGCTCGCCTCCGGGATCGGCCTCTCGCCGTCCGCGACGGCCTCGCCGGTCGTGGGCATCGACCAGCTGGACATCACCCCGAACTGGCGGGGTGTGCCCCGGCACGAGACCGTCCTCGCGGTCGGGCCCACGGGCTACGCGCACCGCACGGAGGACTCCGACGAGCACTTCGGAGAAGAGGGGGAGTGGACCGACTTCGCGACCGGGACGACCGTCCCCCTGGGGTACGGCAGCGGCAACGACGCCTTCGCCGAGCGCGGCACCGGCGGCCGGTACGTCTACCTCCAGCGCGGCATCGGCACCCACTACCTCCGTGACGTGGTCACCGGCGCGGAGCAGCCGCTGGAGATGCCCGCGGACACGAGCTTCCGGGGCGTCCTCGGCGAGACGCTGCTCTTCCAGCAGTACGAGGCCGGCTCGTCGTACGCCACCACCACCGGCTACTTCCTCCGCCGCGTCGCCGACGGGACGACGGTCCCGGTCACCGGCTGGCCCGGGGACGCCGACCTGCACACGGCGCGGCTCGTCGCGGGCGACGGCGCCACGGCCGTGATCCGCTTCTCGGCGTCCGCCGGATACGACTTCACCCACCTCGGCGTCGTCGACCTGCGGACCGGGGAGATGCGGGTGATCGCCTCGGCCACCCCGTCGCTCGACGTGCTCACCGGGCCGGTGGCGGTGACCGGGGACCGGATCGCCTGGGTCGACACCGCCCGCACGGTCCACATCCGCGACCTGGCCGACCTGAACGGGCCCGAGACGACCTACCCGCTGCCGGAGGGCCTGTCGCTCCGCCGCATCGGGCTCGTCGGCGACCGGGTCCTCGCCGTCGACGACGTGTCGGGCACGGACGCGGCGCTGCGCCGCCGTCTCGTCGCGCTCTCCCCGACGGGCGCGGCGCAGCCGCTCCTGGACAGGGTCGAGGCGGAGATCACCCAGATCGGCGACGGTTCGGGCGCGGCGGTCGTCGGCGGCACCTCCGCCACGGACTGGTCCCTCCTCAAGGTCGTCCCGGGCAAGGGCGGCACGCTCGCGGTGGAGAAGCTGCGCCGGCTGGAGCCGCTGCCGGCGAAGGTCGACGCGCTCGCGCTCGGCGCGGGCCGGCTCACCACCCTGGAGTACGACGGCCCGAGCGGGCCCGGCCTCTACGGCCGGACGCTTCCCGTGGGCCCGCTCCACACCGGGCAGTCCGCGCCGGTGTGGCAGGGCGTCGACGCGAACGCCGAGTGGAACTCCTCCCCGCTCTTCGCCACCGGCGACGGCCGCACGGTCTCCTACCCCCGGATCCCGTACACCGCGCGGGCGGTCGTCACCCGGGACGCCGCCGGCCGGACGACGAAGGTGACCCTCGACAAGGACGGCCGGATCGAGGACGCCTTCGGCCGCTGGGCCGTCTTCCAGAGCGGCCGGCCCTCCTTCCCCGGCCAGCTCGTCGCCGACGGCGAGACGGTCGTCGTGAACACGGAGGCCGCGACGGTCGTGTCGCGGCAGCAGCAGACCGCCGTCGCCCTGTGGGGCGACACGCTGTTCACCGGCACCGCGACGGTCGGCGAGGTCGCCCGCAAGGACCTGGCGACCGGCAAGGACCTCGGCAAGGTGGCGACCGGCGCCGGCTGCCCGCTGACGGAGCTGCAGACGGCCGGCGGCCGCTGGCTGTACTGGGCCTGCGGGCAGTACGCCACACAGGGCGTCGTCGACCTGAGGAGCGGCGCGCGGATCGCGCTGCCCCGCTCGTACGGCAACGGCGGGCTGCTCGGCGACGGCTACTACGTCGACCAGTCGAGCCAGTACCTGCGGGTCGTCGACTTCTCCGGCGGTACGGCGAAGGCGCGGATCCTGGACGACACCACGCCGGTGTCCGGCAGCCGCCGGCAGGGCTGGACCGTGGACCGGTTCGGCGGTGCCGTCGCCTACAAGGACGCCGGGAACCGGGTCCACGCGGTCTGGACGGGCGTGCCCGCCTCCGACCTCACCGCCGCGTCGGCGACCGCTCCCGCGACCGCGTCGGCGAAGACGGGCTGGAAGGCGTCCTGGACGCTCTCCAAGCCCGCGTCGATCTGGCAGCTGACGCTCCGCGACCTGTACTCCGGCGCCGCCGTCCGCACCTTCGGCGGCGGCGAGACGCGCGGCCGGATCGACGTCGCGTGGGACGGCCGCACGGTGGCGGGCAAGGCCCTGCCCAACGGGCCCTACACCTGGGACCTGACGGCGAACACGGCGGACGGCCAGGGCCGTGACCTCGTCGCCTCCGGCACCGTCACCCTCTCCGGCGGCCGGCCCGCGTGGCGCGACCTCACCGGCGACGGTCAGGCCGACCTCCTGGCGATGGACCCCGCGGGCCTCGTCTCGATGTACCGGGGCACCGGCTTCGGCGGCCTGTCGGGCCGGATCGCGGGAACGGGCGCGAAGTTCCCCGCCACGACCGTCCTGGTGCCGTTCGGCGACACCGACGGCGACGGCTGCGCCGACGTCCTCGCCCGCGTCGGCGACCAGCTGCGGGCCTATCGCCCGGGCTGCGGCAAGGTGGTCTCCGCCTCCTCGCCGTACACGGCGATCGGCGCGGGCTGGGGCCAGTACGACGTCCTCACCTCCCCCGGCGACGTGAACGGCGACGGCTTCACCGACCTGATCGCCCGCCAGACGACCACCGGCGACATGTACTTCTACGCCGGCACCGCCGACCACCGGATGAAGAACCGGGTGCGTTTCGGCACGAACTGGAAGCTGTACAAGAAGCTCGTCGGCGCCGGAGACCTGAACGGCGACGGCCGGAGCGACCTGCTGGGCGTGGACGCGGCCGGCGTCATGTGGCGCTACTACGGCACCGCCACCGGCGGGGTGACGGCCCGCGTCCGGCTCGGCGCCGGCTGGAGCGGCTTCACCTCCCTCGTCGGCGTCGGCGACCTCTCCGGCGACGGACGTCCCGAACTCGCGGCCCGCGACACGGCCGGCAAGCTCTACGCCTACTTCGGCAACGGCTCCGGCTCCTACGCCTCCCGCGCCCCGATGGGCGCCGGCTGGAACGTCTACACGTCCCTGTCCTGACCCTCGCCGCCGCCCTTCCGTCCCCTTCTCCCCCGCGAGGTCCGGCCACCACGGCCGGGCCTCGCGGCCGTCGCGGCCGGCGGGCGCGGCGCGGCCGGTGTCGGATACCCGATCGGTTCCGGGGATCTCTCCGGCTATGCTGCACGGGTGTGCTTGTCCACGGGCCGTTAGCTCAATTGGCAGAGCAGTGGACTTTTAATCCATTGGTTGTGGGTTCGAGTCCCACACGGCCTACCTACGGCGGGAAGACCTTCCCCGCCGAAAGCGCCCCGCCCGGTCCCGACCGGGCGGGGCGCTTTCGTGGTCCGGAACTTTTCCGGCGAACGGATCGTCAGGGGGCGCGGGGTGGGAAAGCGTGAGTGAGTCTGGACGGTGGAGCGCCCGGCGCGGAGCGTGGAGGTGGGGACGGTGACGGAGACGGTGGACGAGGCCGGCGATCCGATGGGGACGGCGCGGGTCCTGGCGCGGTGCGCGCTGGCGGCGGCGGCCGCCGCGGTCGTGCTGCTGCTGACGGGGTTCGGGGCGGGCGGGCTGCTCATCCTGGTGAGCGGGCTCCTCGGGCTCGTGGCGTCGGCGGCGGGGATCTGGTGGTTCCTCGCGCACCGCGGCGCGGTGCGGGTGTTCGGCGCGCTGCTCGCCGCCGGGGCGCCGGTGGTGGTGCTCACCCTGTACGTCGTCTGGGGGCTGGCGCTGAACGCGCTGCTCGCCCTGTGCCTGTGGGGCGTGGCGGTGGGCTGCGCGCGGGAGGCGCAGCGGCTCCCCGAGCAGCGGCGCGGGGAACGGTCGCGGACCGACGGGACACGGGTCAGACGTCGGTCCCGTCCCCGCAGACCGGTGCTGATCATGAACCCGAAGTCCGGGGGCGGGAAGGTCGGCCGGTTCGGGCTGGTGGAGCGCGCGGAGAAGCTGGGCGCCCGGGTCGTCCTGATCGACCCGTCCGTCGAGACGGATGTCGCCGCCCTCGCCCGGGAGGCCGTCGCGGACGGCGCCGATCTGCTCGGAGTGGCCGGCGGCGACGGCACGCAGGCGCTGGTCGCCGCGGTGGCGGCCGAGCACGACCTGCCGTTCCTGGTCATCTCGGCGGGCACCCGCAACCACTTCGCCCTCGACCTGGGGCTGGACCGCGAGGACCCGGCGACCTGCCTGGACGCCCTGTCCGACGGGGAGGAGCTCCGGGTCGACCTGGGCTCGGTCTCCGGCCGGCCCTTCGTCAACACCGTCTCCTTCGGCGTGTACGCGGACGTCGTGCAGCGCGCCGAGTACCGCGACGCGAAGGCGGGCACCGCGCTCGACGTGCTGCCCGACCTGCTCCAGGGCGGTCAGGGCGCGCGTCTCGACGCGACCGCCGACGCCGTCCGGCTGCCCGCGCAGCAGGCGCTGCTCGTCAGCAACAACCCGTACGCGGCCCCGGATCCCTTCGGGGGCGCGGCGGCCCGCAGGCCCCGGCTCGACGGCGGTGAGCTCGGCGTGATCGCCGTGCGGGTGGACGGGGCCGCGGACGCCGCCGACCTCGTCGTGCGCGGCACGCAGTCGGCCGGACTCAACGTCATGACGGCCGGCCGTGTCGAGGTCACCGGCCGGACGCCGGCCCCCGCCGAGGCCGGCGCGCCGTTCGCCTGGCCGTCCTCGGCCCTGGTGACCGAGACCGACCTCGACACCGGGTCCATCTCCGTGGCCGTCGACGGCGAGGCGCTCGTCATGCCCACCCCGGTGGTCTGCACCCTCCGGCCCAGGGCCCTCAGGGTCCTGGTGCCCCGTCACCGGCCGGGTTCGCCCCCGGCGAGCCGCCCGCTGGACTGGCGGCGGATCACCGCGCTCGCCTTCCCCGACCACTTCCCCTCGACCCTCCGTGACTTCCGAAGGAACAGCACATGAGCTCGACGACCAGGACAGGCACCCTCCGGGACGTGATCCGGGACCTCAACGCGGTCGACGGCGCCGTGTACGCGGCGGTGGCCGCCACGCCCACGCCCACGCTCGACAGCGGGCTGCGCCGGCTCTCCCGGACGGCCGACCACTCGAAGATCTCGTTCACCGTGGCGGCGGCGCTCGCGTGCCTGCCGGGCCGGCCGCGCCGGGCGGCGCTGGTCGGCGTGGGGGCGATCGCGGTGGCGTCGGCCTCGGCCAACCTGCTGGGCAAGCGGCTGGTGCGCCGGCAGCGGCCCGACCGGGAGGCGGCCCGCGTGGTGGTGGCCCGGCACGTCCGGATGCCCGACTCGGCGTCGTTCCCGTCCGGGCACACTGCGTCGGCGGTCGCCTTCGCCACCGCCGTGGGCACGGTGCTGCCGGCCGCCGCGGTGCCCCTCGGGGTGCTGGCGGGGGCGGTGGGCTACTCCCGGGTGCACACCGGTGTGCACTACCCGGGCGACGTGGCCGCGGGTGCGGTCCTCGGCGTCGCGAGCGCCGTGGTCGCGCTGGCGGCGAGCGCGTCCTGGCCGGCGGCCGGGGACCGGTGAGTCCCCGCCCGCCGGGCCCGGGGATCAGTAGGCGGCGCGGGCCAGTTCCTCCTCGGTGAGGCCGAGGGCGGCGAGGCGGTCGGGGTCGGCGAGGATCTCCAGGCCGACGATGCGGTCGCCCGCGACGGTGAAGGACATGAGCGCGCCCGGGCGTCCGTCGACGACCGACAGGAACGCCGGCGCCCCGTTGGCGACGACCGGCAGGTAGGCCTGGCGGAACTTGGCGTACAGCAGGGCCTGGGAGATGACGGCCTCGGCGCCCCGGACGAGCCGGGAGGTGCCGGCGAGGAGCCTGCCGCCGTCGGCGCGCAGCACCACGTCGGGGTCGAGGACGGCGAGGAGCCCCTCGAAGTCGCCGCCGTTGGCGGCGGCGAGGAAGGCGTCGGCGATCTCCCGCTGCCTCCGGACGTCGGGCCCGGGGGCGGGGGAGGCGTCCTGCACGCGGCGGCGGGCCCGGCTGGCGAGCTGCCGGGTCGCTGCCGGGGTCCGGTCCACGATCTGCGCGATCTCGTCGAAGGAGACGGCGAACATGTCGTGGAGGACGAACGCGAGCCGTTCGGCGGGGGAGAGCGTCTCCAGGACGATGAGGAGCGCCAGGCCGACCGACTCGGTGAGCTCGGCGGCGTGCTCGGGGTCGGTGGTGTCGGCGACGCGGACCACCGGGTCGGGGACGTGGTACTCCAGCGGGTCCTCGCGGCGCGATCCGCGCGAGCGCAGCATGTCCAGGCAGACGCGGCCGACGACGGTGGTCAGCCAGCCGCTCAGGTTCTCCACCTCGCTGACGTCGGCCCGGCTGAGTTTGAACCAGGCTTCCTGGACGGCGTCCTCGGCCTCGCTCAGCGAGCCCAGCATCCGGTAGGCCACCGCCCGCAGGTGGTTCCGGTCGGCCTCGAAGCGCCGGGCCAGAAGTTCCTTGTCGGCGTCCACTCGTCGATCTCCCCCTTCGCGTGCCGTCATGCCCTCATGACGGATGAAACCCTGTCCATGTGACACGAGCGGAGGGGGTCCGGGTGGGTCGTGTGGTTCCGGTACGTGAGATCCCCGCCGTCTCGCGGACAACGCCCGGGATTCCCCGGTCGAAGCCCTCGACCACCGTGGATCCGGCCTTCATCCCGGTGATCGTCGTCCGTAGATTGATCACCATGACGACGACAACGACGCAGGTCAACCCCGTTCTCCGCACCCCGCCGGCCACGCCGGCCGCGGCGGCCGCCTACTTCTCGGCGAGCCTGGCCTTCCACGCCGACGTCTCCGACGTGGCCTCGGTGCTGGCCGCCTCGGCCGCCGACGGCACCGACCCGGGCTTCGTGGTGATCGACTCCCGCTCGACGGCCTCCTGGGACCAGGGGCACGTCCCCGGCGCGATCCACCTGCCGACCGCGCTCATCCCCGAGCAGGCGGACCGGCTCCTCGACCGCTCCGTGCCGGTCGTCACCTACTGCTGGGGGCCGGGCTGCAACGGTGCCACCCGCGCCGCGCTGGCCCTCGCGGAGCGGGGCTTCCAGGTGAAGGAGATGCTCGGCGGCTTCGAGTACTGGGTGCGCGAGGGCTTCGCGTACGAGACCTGGGAGGGGCGCGAGGAGAAGCCCGCGGACCCGCTGACGGCGCCGGTCGACTCCGACGACTGCGGCTGCTGACGACAACCGATTTCGTGATCGCCCCGGTCATGGCGTAGAGTCGTGTTCACCGACGCGGGGTGGAGCAGCTCGGTAGCTCGCTGGGCTCATAACCCAGAGGTCGCAGGTTCAAATCCTGTCCCCGCTACTCAGTACGAAGACCCGGATCCTCCTGGATCCGGGTCTTCGTCGTTTCCGGCGTCCCCTCCGGCGTCCTCTCCCGTGTCGTTGCGCGGGTTCCGCCGGTCGCGGCGCGCGTTTGACCTTGCCGCTGCGTCAACATCTAGCGTTTCCGGCATGGAGTGGTCGATCCAGGAGATCGCCAGGATGGCCGGCACCACCAGCCGCACTCTCCGGTACTACGGGGAACGCGGACTGCTGGAGCCGAGCCGCGTCGGCGCCAACGGTTACCGGTACTACGACCAGGAGGCGCTGGTCAGGCTGCAGCGCATCCTGCTGCTGCGGGAGCTGGGGCTCTCGCTGCCCGCCATCGCCGAGGTCCTGGCGGGGCAGCGGGACGCCTCCGCCGCCCTGCGGACGCACCTCGCCCTCCTGGAGCAGGAGCGCGAGCGCATCGGACGCGTGATCGCGTCGGTGCGGACCACCCTCGACAAGACGGAGAAGGGAGAGGAACTCATGGCCGAGGAAGTCTTCGACGGCTTCGACCACACGACCTACGAGCAGGAGGTCACCGAACGCTGGGGCCGCGAGGCGTACGAGAAGGGCGACCGCTGGTGGCGTTCGCTCGACGCCGCCCAGAAGCGGGCCTTCATGGAGGAACAGGACGGCATCGCCCGCGACTTCGGCAGGGCGGCGCAGGCCGGCCTGGCCCCCGGCAGCGAGGAGGTGCAGGACATCGCGCGCCGCCAGGTCGTCTGGCTGTCGGCCACCACGACGCCGAGCCGGGAGTACGTGACCGGTCTCGGCCGGATGTACGTCGACGACCCGCGCTTCACCGCGAACTACGACCGGCACGGCGAGGGCACCGCCGTCCTCGTGCGGGACGCGCTGGCGATCTACGCGGAGCGGAACCTCTAGAGGAGAGGCACCGCCCAGGGCCTCCGGAAAGGCCCGCCGGGTCCCCGGGGACCCTCCCGTCGGACGCGGTGGCCGAAACGGGGTCCGCCTCTTTGCGGGCGCGGGACAGCCCACCGTAGTGTCACGCACACGATGAGTGACGAGCGCGTGAGTGACGTGAGCCGGCGGGCGCCCGCCGTGCTCGTCCTGCTCGCCCTCGTCGCCCTGCTCGTGAGCGTCTGCCACGGCTCCCACGGGCACACGCTGCCTCCCACCGGCACGGCGACCGCCTCCGCCCCCGTGTTCCCGCACGGCTGCGAGCGGTCCGGCGACGCGTGGTCCTTCGACGCCCACCTGCCCGCGCAGGCCGCCGCCCCGCAGCCCGGAGCGCCGGACGCGGGCGGAGCCGTACCCCTGTCGTACACGGCGGACCTCCGCACCGATCCCCGCGCGCGCTGCGTCCGGGGCCGGGCGGGGCCCGGGCCCGAGCCGGGCCGTCTGCTGATCGCCCTCGGGGTGGACCGGAACTGAGCCGCGTCCCGCACACGCGTGGCCAGGCTCCCTTCCGTGCACCACCTCAAGGACACCTCTCCATGAGCAATCTGCTCTCCGGCACCACCGTGCCCCTGCCCGCCGGCGGCCAGACCGTCGGCAACACCCCCGTCCTCCGGACCGACGACGGCTACTGGGCCAAGCTCGAAGGCTTCAACTTCGGCGGCATCAAGGACCGCACCGCCCTCTACATGGTCGAGCAGGCCCGGCGCCGCGGGGAGCTGCGGCCCGGCGCCCCGATCGTCGAGTCGACCTCCGGGACCCTGGGTCTCGGTCTGGCGCTCGCCGGGGTCCTGTACGGGCACCCCGTGCACGTCGTCACCGACCCCGGCCTCGAACCGCTCGTCGAGCGGCTGCTCGTCGCCCACGGCGCCAAGGTCCACGTCGTCTCCCGGCCGAGCCCGCGCGGCGGCTGGCAGCAGGCCCGGATGGACCGGGTCTCCGAACTGCTGCTGAGCCTGGACGGCGCCTGGTGGCCCGACCAGTACGGGAACCCCGACAACCCCGACGCCTACGCGGGACTGGCCGCCGAACTCTCCGGCCGGCTCGACCGGATCGACGTGCTGGTCTGCGCGGTCGGCACCGGCGGCCACTCGGCCGGCATCTCCCGTGCGCTGCGCGCCACCGGCAGCCCCGCCCTGGAGCTCGTCGGCGTGGACTCCGTCGGCTCCACCGTCTTCGGCCTGCCGGCCGGGGAGCGGCTGATGCGCGGCCTCGGCTCGTCCATCCACCCGGCCAACGTCGACCACGCGGCCTTCGACGAGGTCCACTGGGTCGGGCCCGCGGAGGCCGTGCGGTCCGCCCGGCGCCTGGCCGCGCGCCAGTTCGCGACGGGCGGCTGGAGCGTGGGGGCGGTCGCGCTGGTCGCCGCCTGGCTGGCCAGGACCCGGCCGCGGGGGACCCGTATCGCGGCCGTCTTCCCCGACGGGCCGCAGCGGTACTTCGACACCGTCTTCAACGACGAGTTCTGCGCGGCGCACGGGCTGCTCGACGGGCCGGTGCGGGAGGAACCCGCGGCGTACGAACCCGGCGCGCGGGTGGACGGCTGGACGCGCAAGGTGCTGGGGCGGGTCCGTTGACCGCGACGAGCGCGGCGCCCGCCGCCCGCGGCGGCGTGTGGCGGCAGAGCCGCACCTTCCCGCCCGCCGTACGGCTGCTCTTCGCCAACCAGCTGACCATCAACCTCGGCTTCTACATGCTGATGCCGTACCTGGCGGCGCACCTCGCCGACGGGCTCGGGATGGCGGCCTGGGCGGTCGGCCTGGTCCTGGGCGCCCGGAACCTCTCCCAGCAGGGCATGTTCCTCGTCGGCGGGGCGCTGGCCGACCGGCTCGGCTTCAAGCCGCTGATCGTGGCCGGCTGCGCGCTGCGGACGGCCGGCTTCGGGGCGCTGGCCTTCGCGCAGTCGCTGCCGATGCTGGTCGCCGCCTCGCTGGCGACCGGGCTCGCGGGGGCGCTGTTCAACCCGGCCGTGCGGGCCTGTCTGGCCGCCGAGGCCGGTGAGGAGCGGCGGGTGGAGGCGTTCGCCCTGTTCAACGTCCACTACCAGGCGGGCATCCTGCTCGGGCCGCTCGTCGGGGTGGCCCTGACGGGGGTGTCGTTCCGGCTGACGTGCACGGTGGCGGCGGTGCTGTTCGCGGGCCTGACCGTCGTACAGCTGCGGCACCTGCCCGAACGGGCCGGCGCCCCGGCCGCCCGGGGCGCGGGGGCGCGGGGGCAGTTCCGCACGGTGCTGTCCCACCGGACGTTCTGGTTCTTCTCGCTCGCCATGACCGGCTCGTACGTGCTGTCCTTCCAGGTCTATCTGGCGCTGCCGCTCGCGGCGGACGGCACGGCGCTCACCACGGCGCTGTTCGTCGTCTCGGCGCTGGTCGCGCTCGCCGGGCAGCTGCGGATCACGGCCTGGTGCCGGCGCCGGCTGAGCCGGGAGCGGTGCCTGGTCCTCGGGCTCGCCCTGATGGGCGCGGCCTTCCTCGCCCCGGCGGCCCTGGGGCGGGGCGCGGCCGGGCTGCTGGTGTGCGCGGCGGTCCTGGCCGTCGCCAACGCGGTGCTCTACCCGTACGAGATGGACACCGTCGTGGCCCTGTCCCGGGGGCGCTGGGTGGCCACCCACTACGGGCTCTACAACACCGTGTGCGGGGTCGGGATCACCCTCGGGAACCTGGGGACGGGCGCGCTGCTCGACGTGACCGGCTGGTCGGCGGCCCCGTGGCTCGCGCTGTGCGCGGTGGGGCTGGGGTGCGCGGCGGCCATGGCGCTGCTGGCGCGGGGCGGCCGGCTCGCGGAGGCGGCCGGGGACCGAGGGGGCGGTGACTGAGGAGGGAGGGGACCGAGGGGCGATCGCGTGCGGCCTACGCCAGTCGGCCGCACGGGGTCGCCCGCCGGTGCGGCGGCGGCCACCCTGGGAGGGCGCGGTACGGACCGCGGGCGGCCGACCGGGCAGGAGAGCACAGGTGGGGCACCCTCAGGGCGAGACGGGCGACGGGCGGCGCGAGGATGACGACGGCCTGGCGTACGGCGGTGCCCGGCGGTTCATCCGGGCGCTGCCGCCGCTGGTCATCGCGGGGGGCGTCGCCTACGACGTGGCGACCCCCGCCTCGTACACCGCGTCCCCGCTCTTCTCCGCCGCCCCGCTGATCGCCGCGCCGTTCTTCTCCACGCTGACGACCCTGCTGACCGGGATCGCCGCCGTCCTCGCCTCCCTCGGGCTGCACCTCTACAACGACACCGCGAGCGACATCCCGGGGCTGACCGAGACGCTCACCGTCCTCACCGTCTCGGCGCTGGCCCTCCTCATCAACCGGGTGGTGCGCCGCAGTGGCGAACGGCTCGCCTCGGCCCGGGTCATCGCGGAGACCGCGCAGAAGGCGGTGCTGCCGATGCCCGCCGAACGGATCGGCGGGCTGCAGTGCGCGGCCCGGTACGAGGCGGCGCAGGCGGACGCGTTCATCGGCGGCGACCTGTTCGCCGTGCAGGACACCCCGCACGGGGTGCGGCTCGTGCTCGGGGACGTCCGCGGCAAGGGGCTGGAGGCGGTCGAGGCCGTCGCCGTCGTCATCGGGGCCTTCCGCGAGGCGGCCGAGCAGGAGCGGACGCTGGAGGGCGTGGCGCAGCGGCTCGAACGGGCCCTGGCCCGGGAGGGCATGCGGCGCCACGGACTCGACGCCTTCGAGGGGTTCACCACCGCGGTCCTCGCCGAGATCCCGCGCGCCGACGGCACCGGCACCTTCGGCGGCTTCGTCCGGCTGGTGAACCGCGGGCACCCGCCCCCGCTGATGCTGCACGCGGACGGCCGGCTCGACCTGCTGGACCCGGTGGACCCGGCGCTGCCGCTCGGCATGGGGGACCTGGCGGCGTGGCCGGACCGCGCGGAGGCGCGGCCCTACCCGCCGGGCGCGACCCTGCTCTTCTACACCGACGGCCTGTCGGAGGCGCGGGACGCGGAGGGCGTCTTCTACGACCCCGCGGAGCGGCTCGCCGGCCGGATCTTCCCGGGACCCGAGGAACTGCTCGACGCGCTGGTGGGGGACGTGCGGCTGCACACCGGCGGGCGGTCGACGGACGACATGGCGCTGCTCGCGGTGAGCAGGCCCGCCGAGGGCCAGCCGGAGCGTCGCCGGACCATGCCGGTGGTGCCGCCTGGGCGGCCCCGTCACCGGGCGTAGTCGCGAGGTGTCCCTGCGATAACAATTGACATAACGTCAGATCGAGGGGGTTTACGGGTTCCGTGCTGAGCTGGGGTCAACTCGGGCCATTACCTCCCAATTCGATGAACGATCAAGAGGAACGGCTTGGAATGAAGACCCCCTGTCTATTAACGTTCGATAACGCAGCGCGGTCGTCCCAGCCGTCGCAAGAGGCGGCACCGTGCGCGCGCGCCGAATCCTGAAAAGGAACCGGGGAACCACCACTTGGGGTGAATCGGGCCCTTCGCACCCGTGCGACCGTGCCCGTAGGAGACCTTCCTGCTCCGAACCCGTCAGCTAACCCGGTAGGCGAGAAGGAAGGAAAGGAGCGCCCCTCAGTGGCGTCCAACACCCCCGCACCCGAAGCCCCCTTCGATGCCTTCGGCGGCGGTGCGGGTCCCGCCGCCCCGGACACCGAGTGGAACCCCACCGAGGGCTCCCTGCGCGCCGAGCGCTCCGGCGGCCGGCACCGGGTCGTCAAGCAGCGCTCCAACTTCGCCCGTTCCTCCACCGTCCTCGGCGTCGGCGTCATCGCCGCGGTCGGCGCGGGCGGCCTCGCCACCGCGCAGGAGAAGCCCCCGGTCGCGATCTCGCTCCCCGACCTCCCCGACCTCGGCCTGCCGGACGCCCACGACCTCCCCGGCGTCGGCGACCTCCTGCCCGACGAGGAGCCCGAGCCGGTCAGCGCGGCCCGCGCCAACCCCAACCCGCTCACCGCCGCCACTTACACCACCGCCGACGAGCCCGCCGGCCCGGCCGACCATGCCGCGAAGACCGCGAGCGGCGCCTCCGACGCGGGCGAGGCCCTGCGCGCCCGCATCCTCCAGCAGGCCGAGCAGCAGCAGGCCTCCGCCGACGCCGCCGACAAGGCCGCGGCGGAGGACGCCGCGGCCGAGAAGGCGGCGGCGGAGGCCGCGGCCAAGGCCGACGCGGCGGCGAAGGCGGCCGCCGAGGCCAAGGCGAAGGCCGAGGCGGAGGCGAAGGCCAAGGCCGAGGCGGAAGCCGCCGCGAAGGCCGAGGCCGAGCGCCTCGCCAAGCTCGCCGCGAGCTACTCGCTGCCCCTCTCCTCGTACACCCTCACGGCCTCCTACATGCAGTCCGGCTCGATGTGGTCCTCCGGCTACCACACCGGCCTCGACTTCGCCGCGCCCACCGGCACCCCGCTCAAGGCCGTCCACGGCGCCACCGTGAAGTCGGCCGGCTGGTCCGGCTCCTACGGCTACCGGATCGTCCTGGAGCTGTCCGACGGCACCGAGGTCTGGTACTGCCACCTCTCGTCGATGACCGTCTCCGCCGGCCAGACCGTGGGCACCGGCGAGACCATCGGCCGCGTCGGCGCCACCGGCAACGTCACCGGCGCCCACCTCCACATGGAGGTGCACACCGCGGGCGGCGACGGCATCGACCCGGCGCAGTGGCTGCGTTCCAAGGGCCTCTCGCTCTGACGCCCCGACCCTCGTGAGACCGGCGCGGACCCCCTGGTGCGGGGTCCGCGCCGTTCCTTCGCCGGAATAGGCCCGGCGCCCGGAGCGGTTGATCCCCCCATGACCTCTCTCCGCCCGCTGGGCAGCTCCGACCTGCACGTCTTCCCCCTCGCCCTGGGCGGCAACGTCTTCGGATGGACCGCCGACGAGGCCGAGTCCTTCGCCGTCCTCGACGCCTACGCCGCCGCCGGCGGCAACTTCGTCGACTCCGCCGACGTCTACTCCGCCTGGGCCGAGGGCAACGAGGGCGGCGAGTCCGAGACCGTCATCGGCCGCTGGCTCGCCTCCCGCGGCAACCGGTCCGACATCGTCGTCGCCACCAAGGCGGGCGCCCACCCCCGCTTCAAGGGGCTCTCCGCCCCGACCATCAAGGGGGCCGCGGAGGAGTCGCTGCGCCGGCTCGGCACCGACCACATCGACCTCTACTACACGCACTTCGACGACGAGTCCGTCCCGGTCGAGGAGATCGTCACCGCCCTCGACCAGCTCGTGAAGGACGGCAAGGTGCGCGCCGTCGCCGCCTCCAACATCTCCCCCGAGCGACTGCGCGCCTCCCTCGACTTCGCCGAGGCCGAGGGGCTCACCCGGTACGTCGCCCTCCAGCCGCACTACAACCTGGTCTCCCGCGAGACCTACGAGGGCCCGCTCCTGGAGACCGCCGAGCGCGCCGGGCTCGCGGCCGTCCCTTACTACGGCCTCGCCGCCGGCTTCCTCACCGGCAAGTACCGTCCCGGCGCCACCGTCGACAGCGTCCGCGCCGCCGGAGCCGGCGGACACCTCGACACCGAGCGGGGCCGGGCCGTTCTTTCCGCCCTCGACGCGGTCGCCGAGGCGCACGGGGCCGAGCTCGCCACCGTCGCCCTCGCCTGGCTCGCCTCCCGCCCCACCGTCGCCGCCCCCCTCGCCTCGGCCCGCACGGTCGACCAGCTCCCCGCCCTCGTCGCCTCCGCCCACCTCACCCTCACCGAGGCCGACCTGACCCTCCTCACGGAGGCGTCGGCCTAGGAGGCGTTCCGCCGATCGCGCCGGGTTCACGGGGTCCGGCACCGCGCCGCCCCTGATCCGGCCTGATCGACAAGGCACCCCCTAGCTGCGGTACGGGTTGTAGCCGCCGTAGTCCAGGTACTGGGGCGGTGCCCAGACGCGGCCGGTGGCGCGGGCCGCGTGGGTGAGGGCGGGGGAGGCGAGGGCCCGGCGCTGCCAGAGGTGGTGCAGGAGTTCCTGCTCGCGGGCGCGGAAGTCGGGGCCGGCCGTGCCGCGGCGGGCCCGGTCCCGGAGGAAGGCGAGGGTGGTGGCGAAGGACTCGTACTCGCCGACGGCGCGGGCGGCGGCGGGGCCGTACGTGCCGGCGGCGAAGGTGCGGGCCAGCCGGCGGGCCCGCATGGAGGAGAGCGCGAGGGGCTCGGCGGGGGAGAGCCAGCCGGCCGCGGCGTACGCGGGGAGTTCGCCGGATATCGTGCGCAGCTCGCGCTGCCGGCTCCAGACGGCGAGCCAGGTCAGCAGGCCGAAGGCCGGGACCATCAGGGCGCCGTACACCGCGTAGAAGGCCCAGGGGCCGCCGAAGGTGGCCGAGCCGTTCCAGGCGGCGTGCAGTCCCATGGCGAGGAGCAGTCCGGCGAGCGGCAGCAGCACCTTGCGGAGCCGCTTGCCGCGCGGGGCGAGCGCGGCGAAGCCGAAGCCGATGCCGGTGAGCACGGTGAAGAGCGGGTGCGCGAACGGCGACATCACGATCCGGACGAAGAAGGTGCCCGCGGTCACCATGCCGATGCCGGGGGAGCCGATCTCCTGGTCCTCGCCGAAGGCGTTGCCGAGGTAGAGGATGTTCTCGGTGAAGGCGAAGCCGGTCGCGGTGAAGCCGGCGAAGACGACCCCGTCGACGAGCCCGCCGAAGTGCCGCCGGCGGAAGAGGAAGAGCAGCAGGATCGCGGCGGCCTTGGCGCTCTCCTCCACCACCGGGGCGATCACGGTCGCCCCGAGGTTGTCGGCCGAGGCCGGGTCGGCGGTGGCCGTGGCGATCCAGCGGACCGCGAAGGAGTTCGCCAGGATCGCGACGAGCGCGGCGGCGAAGGCGCCCCAGGCGAAGGCGAAGAGCTGGTTCTTCCAGGGCCCCGGCTCGACCCGGTCGAGCCAGCGGAACGCGGCCATGAGCAGCGGTACGGGAAGCACGGCGAGGCCCAGGCCGACGAGGAAGCCCTGGGTGCCGGTCTGCTCGCGGACCATCGCCAGGATGACCAGGGCGCAGAGCGTGAGCAGGGTGACGACGGTGATCGCCCGCACGACCCGGCTGCGCCAGAACGCGCGGCGGGGCCGGTAGCGCCACTGGGACCGGTCGGCGGCGGCCGGGAAGGCCGGCTCGTCGGTGTCCCGGTGCGGGACGGGCGCGGTGTCCTCGGGGGGCGGCTCGGCGGGGGCGGGATTCGACACGTGAGCGACCCTAGCCACCCCCACCGACACCGTGCGACGCGGTTACGCGCGCGGGACCCTGCGGAAGAGCAGGTCGTGCACGACGTGGCCCTTGTCCAGGCCCTGTCCCTCGAAGCGCGTGACGGGGCGGAAGTCGGGGCGGGGGGCGAAGCCGCCGTCCTCCCGGGTGTTCTCGAAGTCGGGGTGCGCGGAGAGGACCTCCAGCATCTGCTCGGCGTACGACTCCCAGTCGGTGGCGCAGTGCAGCACGCCGCCGGGCCTGAGGCGGGTGGCGAGGAGGCCGAGGAACTCGGGCTGGATCAGCCGCCGCTTGTGGTGGCGGGCCTTGGGCCACGGGTCGGGGAAGTAGACCCGGCAGCCGTCGAGGGAGTCCGTCGCGAGCATCTCGCGGAGCAGGATGATCGCGTCGCCGTTGGCGACCCGGACGTTGGTCAGGCCGTTGCGGTCGGCGAGGCCGAGCAGGTTGCCCTGGCCGGGGGTGTGCACGTCGACGGCGAGGATGCCGGTGCCGGGGTCGGCGGCGGCCATCTGCGCGGTCGCCTCGCCCATCCCGAAGCCGATCTCCAGAACGACCGGCAGGCCGCCGAACATCTCGCCGAGGTCGAGGACGCCCTTGCCGTCGATGTCGAGGCCCCAGTCGGGCCAGCGCTTCAGCATCGCCTCGGCCTGGCCGTAGGTGACGCGGCTGCGGCGCGGCTGGAAACTCCGGATGCGCCGCTCGTGATGCGCCCCGGCCGGGTCGGGCATCGGCCCTTCCCCGGGTGCGAACATCCGGCTGCCCCGCCGCGCGACGGGCTGGGCGGGGGCGGCGGCGGGCTGGGTGTTCTTCTCAGGGTGCTCAGACACAATGCCGCCGATTCTACGGCGCCGCCCCCGGGCGGGCCTCCGCCCGGCCGCCCGGTGCGGGGTCACAGCAGGGCGAGGGCGCGGCCCGCCACCTCCCGGCCGATGGGGAGGGAGGCCGTCGCCGCGGGGGAGGGTGCGTTGAGCACGTGGACCGTGCGGGCCGCCTCGCGGATGAGGAAGTCGTCGACGAGGGTGCCGTCCCGCAGGACCGCCTGGGCCCGCACGCCCGGCGCCGCCCGCCGCAGGTCGGACTCCTCGACGACCGGGAGCAGCCGTCGCACGGCCGCGGTGAAGGCCCGCTTGGAGACCGAGCGGTGGAGTTCGCCGGCGCCGTACCGCCAGTGGGCGCGGGCGATGGACCAGGAGCCGGGCCAGGCGAGGGTGCCGGCGAGTTCGCGGGGGCGGACGACGGACCAGCCGTATCCCTCGCGTGCCAGCGCCGGGACGGCGTTCGGCCCGATGTGGACGCCGCCGTCGATGCCCCGGGTGAGGTGGACGCCGAGGAAGGGGAAGGCGGGGTCGGGCACGGGGTAGACCAGGCCCCGCACGAGCGAGGGGTCCGCGAGTTCGTAGTACTCCCCCCGGAAGGGGACGATCCGCATGCCCGGGTCGTCGCCCGCGAGCCGTGCGATGCGGTCGCAGTGGAGCCCCGCGCAGTTCACCAGGACGCGCGCCCGCACGACGCGACCGTCGGCGGTCCGCACGGCGACGCCCCAGGGGCGCCGGTCGACGACGGTGACCTCCGCGCCGTACAGGATGCGGGCGCCGGAGGACTCGGCGAGCCGCTGGGACACGGCGCCGTAGTCGCAGATGCCGGTGGTGCCGACGTGGATCGCGGCGAGGCCCCGCACCCGGGGCTCGTACGCGCTGATCTGGCTCGGGCCGAGCTCGCGCACCGGGATGCCGTTCTCCCGGCCGCGCTGGACCAGGGCGTGCAGCCGGGGCAGCTCCTCGCGCGTGGTGGCGACGATCAGCTTTCCCGTCACCTCGTGCGGAATGTCCCATTCGGCGCAGAACTTGACCATCTCGGCCGCGCCCTCGACGGCGAACCGCGCCTTGAGCGAGCCGGGCCGGTAGTAGATCCCGCTGTGGATCACCCCGCTGTTGCGCCCGGTCTGGTGGCGCGCGAGGGCGTGCTCCTTCTCCAGGACGGTGACCCGCGTGCCGGGAGCGGCCCGCGTCAGCGCGTACGCCGTCGACAGCCCGACGATCCCGCCGCCGATCACCAGCACGTCACAGTCAAACACCAGCGCCACCTCCCACCCCCGATAGTGCACTGGCCCACTGACATCGCCGTTAAACGCCCGTTCCGTGGGACGCGTGTCACGCCGGTGCGACCAGGAGCGGCCTGGCGCGCTCCCGGAGCTCCATGACCCGCGGCTCGTCCCCGTACGGTTCCAGCCGGTGCAGCAGGTCGCGCACGTACTCCGTGGTCCGCGCCGAGGAGATCCGCCCGGCCACCTCGACCGCGAGCGTGCCGGCCGCGCACGCCGCGTCCAGGTTGCCCGACTCCAGCTCGGCGACGGCCGAGACGACGAGCCGCAGCCCGTGGGAGCGGACGAACTCCTCGGTCGGCCGGGACAGCGCCTGCTCGGTGAAGCGGCGCACCTCGCGGGGCGCCTTCAGGTCCCGGTAGCACTCGGCGGCGTCGGCGCAGAACCGGTCGTACGAGTAGAAGCCGAGCCAGGTCGGGTCGGCGTCGCCCGTCCGGGACCGCTCCAGCCACCCCTCGGCGGACTTGAGCGCGGCCGCGGCGGCGATGCCGTCGCCGGCCTTGGCGTGCGCGCGTGCCTCGACGAGCCGGAAGAAGGACATGGTGCGGGCGGTCGCGAGCCCCCGGTTGCGCTCCAGGGCGGCCTGGGCGAGGTCGACGCCCTCGTCGGCGAAGCCCCGGTAGGTGGCCTGGAGCGACATCGAGGCGAGGACGTACCCGCCGAGCGGCACGTCGGCGGCGGCGCGGGCGAGCCGCAGCGCCTGGATGTAGTAGCGCTGGGCGGCCTCCTGCTGCCCGGTGTCGAAGGCCATCCAGCCGGCCAGCCGGGTCAGCTCGGCGGTCGCGCCGAACAGGGCGCGGCCGACCTCGTCGGAGTACGAGCCGAGCAGCAGCGGCGCGGCGTCGACCCGTAAGCACTCGGGGACCATGGAGGAGCGCCAGTCCCCGCCGCCGTACTTGGAGTCCCAGCGGCGCGCGTCCTCGGCGGCCTCGCGGAGCTTGGCGACGTCGCTGTGCCCCACGCGCGCGTGCTCCGCGGTCGTCGCGGCGGCCGCTCCGGGCCGCGGGGCCTCGCGCTCGACGGACGGGTCGGCGGGGGTGATCAGCCAGCGGGAGGTCGGCGTGGCGTAGGCGCTGACCGCGAACGACCCCGCCAGCGACTGCCAGATGCCGCCGCCCCCGGCCCGTCGGCCGGCGAGATCCAGCCGGTACAGGTCGGTGGCCGAGCGCACGGCCTCGCCCACGTCGCGCGGGAAGGCGAGCCCGACCTCGGGCGCCGGGTCGGCGTCCGCCAGCCCGATCTCGTGCAGGGGGACGGGCCGGCCGAGCTTCTGCCCGATCGCCGCGGCGATCAGGTGCGGGGCGGCGCCCTGCGGCACCATGCCCTTCGACACCCACCGGGCGACCGAGGTCTTGTCGTAACGAAGCGTCAGACCCCGCTGCGCGCCGAGGTCGTTGACGCGCCGGGCGAGCCCGGCGTTGCTGATTCCCGCGAGGGCGAGAACCGTGCCGAGCTTGTCGTTCGGCCCGCGTTGCTCCCTGGACATGACGCCACCCCTCGACCACCCAGACGGCCGCCACGACGCCGGGCATAGGCGTGCGGCATTCGTAAACACAGCGTAGTTCGCCGCATCCCTACCGTTAAGGGGCGGTGTTCCGTATGGCGAGATTGTTGTGTGACCGGTCGCCGGGGGGCTCCGCCGGACCGGTCCGTGCTCCGGCCGTGTGGTCGTGCGCCCGGCCGTGCGCTCTCGTCCCGTGGGTGGGGGAGCGCTTCCATGAGTACCGCGTGGGTCGGCCCACTCGGCCGGGAACGGCGTCCCGGACCAGTGGGCTGGGGGACATCGCCGCCCCATTCCCCGCGGGCGGCGACGGCGCCGGGAGGCGGGAGCGCCTCCCGGGCTGCCGAAGGTCCGGGTGTGACCGAACCGGTCCGCACGTGTTTCAAACCTCTCGGGGACGGTCGATATTTGGCCGAATGACGCCGGTGCCCCCGCGCCCTCAACTGGCCCATGCCAGGGGCGCATTCGCCTTTCGCGCGCGTGCACCCGGACTCCGCCCCGTGCGCCGTTGTCGTGGCAGCATGTCTCCCACCGAAACGGATGCGGAGGCGCCGATGCGATGGCTGGTGGGCTGGAGCAGTGTCGCCGCGAACGTCACCACGGCCGCCGGAGCACGGGCGGGGGCGGTGAACGGCGGACACGGCTCCGCGGGTCACGGCCCCGGCACCGCCCACGGCGCCTACGCCCCGTCCGGCCCGGCGGCCGAGGGGCGCACGGTGCAGCCCGTGGGCGCACAACTCCTGTGGGACGGCCCCGACCCGCTGTGGGCGGTCGGCGACTGGCGGCCCGACGAGGTGCGCCTGGTCGCCGTCGACGACCACACCCGCCTCGCCGTCCTCGGCTGTTGCGCCGCCAGCGACGAGGAACTGCGCATCGGCCTGCTCACCGCGCGCGGGGGCGCGCTGCGGCACCTCACGGCCTGGCCGGGCAGCTACACGGCCGTCGTCAAGGCCGGCCGCCGCGTCACCGTCACCGGTGACCTCGCCGGCGCCCGGCCCGTGTTCCACACCCCATGGGCGGGCGGCACCGCGTTCGCCACGGCAGCCCTGCCGCTCGCCGACCTCGTCGAGGCCCAGCTCGACATCGGCCACCTGGCCGCCCTCCTCGCCTGCCCCGAGACGCCGGAGGCGCTGCGCGACTCCACCCCGTACGAGGGGGTCCGGCGCGTCCCCCCGGGCCACGCGCTGATCCTGCGGGAGGGCGCGCGGGAGATCGCCGGGTACGAACAGGTCGCCTCGCTCGCGGTCGCGGCGGCCGAGGCCGACCCCCGGCAGGCCGTCGAGGGCGTGCGGGACGCCCTCGTCGAGGCGGTGCGCGCCCGGCTCACCGCCCCCCGCCACGCGCCCGAGGTCCCGCTGCCCGACCCCGGTCCCGTCCCCGGCATGGGGCCCGCCGACCGGCGGGCGGCCCGCGGCGCGGGTCCGGCCCCCGGCATCGGCGCCGACCTCTCCGGCGGCAGCGCCTCCGGCACCCTCGCCCTCCTGGCGGCCGGGCTCCCCGGCGTGCCGGGCACGATCATCGGGCACGGCGCGGGCGCGGGGGAGCGGCTGCTGGCCGTCACCTTCAACGACCTCGCCACCCGCGGGGGTTCGGGACGCGAGGACGAGCTGAAGCGGGCCAGGGAGCTGGCGGCGGACCCGCGCCTGCACCACGTCGTCGTGGCGGCCGGCGAGGAGGCGCTCCCGTACGCCGCCCTGGACGGGCCGCTCACCGACGAGCCGGGGCCCGCGCTCGTCACGGCCGAGCGGCACCGCCGCCGGCTCGCCGGCGGCAGCGCCGACCACTTCACCGGGATGGGCGCCAAGCAGGTCCTGGACGCGCACCCGGCGCGCCTCGCCGACCTCCTGATGGACCGCCGGCGCCGTTCGCTGGTCCGTCCCGTGACCGCCCTGGCCAAGGCGTCGGGCCCGTCCGCGGGCTCGCTCCTGGTGCCGCTGACCGTGTACCGGGCGGCGCGGAAGCTGGCCCGTACCCCGTACCGGACGGGTCTGGAGGCGGCCGCCCGCCGCGTCCTGGAGGCGAACCGCACCGCCCCGGACGGCTTCGGCCCCCTGGAGGCGTCGCTGTCCGCCCTCGCCTGGTCGCGGCCGGGGCCCGCGGCGCGCTGGCTGACGGGGGAGGCGCTGGCCGAAGTATCGGTTCGGCTGAACCGGGCGGCGACCCTCCCCTCCTCCGTCCAGCGCCCCGGCGAGGCACGCGCGCGTGCCGCCCTCGCCCGCGCCGCCGCCGACCACCGGGTCCTGGAGCAGGCCGCGGAGATCCGCGGCCAGCGGCTGCACGCCCCCTTCCTCGACAACCAGGTCGTACGGGCCTGCCGGGTGCTCCCCGAGTCCCTCCGGGTCCAGCCCGACGCCCGCGCCGGCGTCCTGCGCACCGTCCTGTCCGGCGCCGGCGTCCACGACCTCCCCCCGGGCTGGGGCGCCCCCCATCCGGCCGTGCCCGCCGCCGCCACCCGCGCGGGCCTCCGCGCCGCCCTCCCCCACCTCGTCGCCCTCTTCGACGCCCCGCTCCTCGCCGACGCCGGCCTCATCGAGGCCCGGGTCGTCCGGGACGCGCTGCGCGCCGCCGCCGACGGCGCGCCCGTCCCCCTCGACGGCCTCGCCGACCTCGTCTCCACCGAGCTCTGGCTCCGCCGCCTGCTCGCCCGCCGCGGCTCCTGCTGGACCGGCACCACCGAGTCCCGCGCCCACCGGGCGGTCCAGGGCCCGCTGGTCCCGGCGTCGAGGTCGCTCCCCGCGTGAGGGGCGGCCGGACCGGGGGCGAAACGTCACAGGACGCTCGCTCGAGTGAACGGGTTCCGGACCCGGCCGGGCCGCCCGTCCCAAGCTGAGGACGTCGCACCGAGCCAAGGAGGCCGGCCCAGCATGGCGATGCCCGTGCCGGTTCCGGACGACGCGTTCTCCGGGGGGATGCCCGACCGCGAGGGTGCGAGTCCCGAGGAGACCGACCATGACAAGAACGTGGGCCGCTCCACCGGCATCGGGCTCGCTCTCTCCGGGACCGCCGACACGGTCCGGGTCATCCCCGACCTCGTCATCGCCCCCAAGGGCAGTTTCGACGACCAGCAGGAGTGGCACGCGCCCGACGCCGTCCTCCTCGGCGCCGAGGGACGTCCGCCTCCACCGCGACCCGCGGACAAGTCCGTCCACAAGCTGGGGACGGTCGTCCCGGGGTCGACGAGGAGGTACAGGGGGATGCCCGCGCGCGCGTACGCCCGGATCTTCTGCACGCGGCGACACCGCGGCCTTCTGAGGTCCGGGCAAACCCCGAGGCGCGGGTCCGGGGCACCGGACACAATGGGCCGGTGCGGTATCTCATCCTCGGCACCACCGAGGCCCTCCGGCCCGACGGCACCCCCCTCCCCCTCGGCGGGGCCCGGCTGCGCGCGCTGCTGGCCGCGCTGGCGCTGCGCGGCGGCCGGGCCGCGTCCGTCACCGAACTCGCCGACGACGTGTACGGCGACGAACCGCCGCTCGACACCCCCGCCGCCCTCCAGGCCCTGGTCGGCCGCCTCCGCCGGGCCGTCGGCAGGGAGGCCGTCGCCTCCACCCCCGGCCCCGGCTACCGGCTCGTCGCCGGACCCGACGACATCGACCTGTACGTCTTCGAGCGCCTGGTCCGGGACGCGGGCACCCGCCTCGACGCCGACGACCCCGACGCCGCCGCCACGCTCCTCCGCGAGGCCCTCGCGCTCTTCCGCGGCCCCGCCCTCTCCGACCTTCCCGAACCGGCCGGCGTCCGTCCCGAGGCCCAGCGGCTCGCGGCCCTGCGCCGGCGCGTCGAGGCGGACCTGCGCCGGGGCGCCACCGACGGGCTCGTACCGGAACTGTCCGAGCTGACCACCACCCACCCGTACGACGAGACGTTCCACGCCCAGCTCATCCGCGCCCTGCGGGCCGAGGGCCGCCAGGCCGACGCCCTCACCGCGTACGAGTCGGCCCGCCGCACCCTCGCCGACGGCCTCGGCGCCGACCCCGGCCCCGAACTCGCCGCGCTCCACCACGAACTTGTCACCGGAGCGGTCCCGGCCGAGACCCCCGCCCAGGCCCCGCCGCCCGCGGGCGCGCCCCGGACGTCCCCCGCCCCCGCCGACCCCGCGCGCGGCAACATCCGCCCCCGGCTCACCTCCTTCGTCGGCCGGGAGCCGGAGCTCGCCGCCCTCGACGCGGACCTGGGCCGCTCACGGCTCGTCACGCTCACCGGACCCGGCGGCTCGGGCAAGACGCGGCTCGCGGAGGAGGCCGCCCTCCGGGCCGTCGGACCGGCGGCCTGGATCGCCGAGCTCGCCCCGCTGGACGACCCCGACGCGCTCCCCGGCGCGGTGCTGTCCGCGCTCCGCCTCCGCGAGATCAACCTGATCACCCGCGACGGCGTGCCCCTCCAGGACGACCCGGTGGTCCACCTCGTGGAGCACCTGTCCCGCCGCCCGCTGCTGCTGGTCCTCGACAACTGCGAGCACGTCGTCGACGCGGCCGCCGCGCTCGCCGAGACCCTCCTGACCCGCTGCCCGGGGCTCCGCATCCTCGCCACCAGCCGCGAACCCCTCGGCGTACCCGGCGAGTCCGTCCGTCCCGTGGAGCCGCTCCCACCCGACCCGGCCCACCGGCTGTTCACCGAGCGGGCCCGCGCGGTGCGCCCGTCGTTCGACCCCGTGCGCGACGGCGACGCGGTGGACGAGATCTGCCGCCGCCTCGACGGCCTGCCGCTCGCCATCGAACTGGCCGCCGCCCGCCTCCGGCTGCTCACCCCGCGCCAGATCGCCGACCGCCTCGACGACCGGTTCCGGCTGCTCACCTCCGGCTCCCGCACGGTCCTGCCCCGGCAGCAGACCCTGCGCGCCGTCGTCGACTGGTCCTGGGACCTGCTCGACGCCGACGAGCGCACCCTGCTCCGCCAGGTCTCGGTCTTCGCCGGCGGCTGGGACCTGGCCGCCGCGGAGGCCCTCTCGCTGCGCGCCGCCGACTCCCTGGGCGCCCTCGTCGACAAGTCCCTCGTCGTCGCCACGCCCGTCGACGGCGGAGAGATGCGCTACCGACTCCTGGAGACCATCCACGAGTACGCCTCCGAGCGCGCCGCCGAGACCCCCGGCACCCTCGCCGCCGCCGAGGCCGTCCACACCGCCCACTTCACGGCGCTCGCCGAGACCGCCGAGCCGCGCCTGCGGTCGGGGGAGCAGCTGCCCTGGATCGAGCGGATCGAGCGCGACCTCGACAACATCCGCGCCGCCCTGCACCGCACCCTCCTCACCGCCCCGGACGAGGCCGCGGCCCACCGGCTGGTGTTCGCCATGGGCTGGTTCTGGTGGCTGCGCAACTACCGACCCGAGGGCCTGGCCTGGGCCGAGCGCGCGCTCGCGCTGGGCGAGGACCCCGACGACCCGGCCGACCCGCGGTACTGGCCGCGCATGCACCTGCGGATGCTGTACTTCTTCCTCGCCGTCGAGAACCACGCGGCCGGCGAGTTCCGCGACGACCCCGAGCTCTCGGACGTGGTGAAGCGGGTGCGAGCGGCGTTCGGCACCCACCCGGGCCCCGAGGCGGCCCGCTTCCCCGGCCTGCTCTGGCCGTTCACCGCGTACCTCACCGAGGACCCGGCCACGATCCGCGCCATGCTGGACGCCGCCGTCGCCAACTGCCGCCTGCACGGCGGCGACTGGGAGGTCGGCGTCACCCTGATGTTCCGGACGCACATGGTCGTCGACATGCCCGGCGACCTGCCGGGGGTCGACGACGACCTGGCCGAGCTCCACCGCCTGGCCCGGAGCGTCGGCGACCGCTGGATGGGCGCGCAGATCGCGAGCGCGGCGGCCGAGGCGCACATGATGCGCGGCCGCCACGAGGAGGCGGGCGCGGCCTACGGGGAGGCCCTCGGTCTCGCCCGCGAGGTCGGGGCGCACGCGGAGAGCCCCTTCCTCCTCGCCCGGATGGCCGAACTCGACTACCACCGGGGCGACATGGACGCCGCCGAGAAGGGCCTGGCCGAGGCCGAGGTGGAGGCCGAGCGCTACCACGTCGAGGACTCCCTCACGTTCGTCGGCTTCCTGCGGGCCGCCATCGCGCTCCACCGGGGCGAGATCGCGAAGGCCCGGGTCCTGCTGGAGGACGCCCGCCGGCGGGTCACGCTCGGGACCCCGCCCACGCACTTCTCGGCCGCGGTCAGCGGCCTCACCGCCCTGGTCGAGGCGCACGAGGGCAAGGGCGCCGAAGCCGTCGGCCACGCCGTCTCCGCCCTGCGGCTCGCCCGGGACGGCCAGTGCGCCGACCTCGTGTACGCGGCGCTCGGCGAGGGCGTCGCCCTCACCCTGGCGACGGCGGGCGAGGCCGCCCTCGCCGTCACCGTCCTGGCCGCCGTCGACGTCTGGCGCCGCGACATACCCCGCTCGGTCCCGCAGCGCCGCGACGCCGAAGCCGTGCGGGCGCAGGGCCTCGCCGCCCTCGGCGCGGCCGGCCTCGCCGCCGCCCGCGCGGCCGGCACGGGCCTCGACGTCGACGCCGTCCTGGCCCTCGTCGAGCGCCCCGAGGGGATCAGGAGCAGCTGATCCGGGAGTCCGCCCAGTCGGCGACCGCCACCCGCCCGAACGGCGTGTGCTCCTCCACGACGAGCCGGAGGGTGCTGCGGCCGGCGAGGTCGACGTGCACGGGGAGCGGGGCGTCGCCCGCGCGGACGACGCCGGAGCGCCAGAGCCTCTCGCCGTCCCCGTAGACGGAGAAGCGGACGCCGCCGACGCCCAGGAGGGCGCTCAGGTCGTCGATGCCGACGACCGCGTCGTAGGCCGTGCACGGCCGGTTGAGGTCGACGAGCACCGAGGACGGCGCGTGGACGCTCACCCCGTGCGCGTACGTGGTGCCGCCGAGGGAGAGGCCGCGGCGCTGCCACATCCAGCTGCTGTCCGAGAGCGACACCTCGGGCCCGGTGCCGTCGCCGAGGACGCCGTACCGCAGCTCCCCGACCCGGTAGACGGTCGGCGGCGCGGGCGGAGGCGTCGGCTTCGGAGACGGCTTCTCGGGCGTCGGTGTCGGACGGGGGGCCGGCGGGGGCGTCGGCTTCGGCTTCGGGGCGGGCTTCGGCGGGGGCGCCGGCTTCGGCGAGGGCTTCGCGGGCGGCGGCGTGGGTGAGGGCGTCGGCCGGGGCGCGGGCGGCTCGGACCGGACGGGCGGCGGCGGGGGTACGGGCGTGGGCGCGGCCTTCGGCGGCGGCGCGGGCGCCGGGGGCACCACGGGGATGACGACCGGGGGCGCCGGCGCGGGCGCGGCCACCGGCCGGGGGTCGCCGGCCATGGCCCAGACGAGGCCGGCGGCCGCGGCGACCGCCATCGCCGCGGCGATGCCGGCCTTCGCGGGCACGCCGAGCCCCTCGGCGGCGGCCCCGCCGGAGGCCGCGCCCCCGGAGGAGCCGGAGGCGGCGGCCGCGGCCCCGGCACCCGCCGCGCCGACGGCGCCGCCCGCGACGACACCGGCGGCCTTCAGCGTGTAGCCGGCGGCGAACCAGCCGATGACGGCGACCGGCAGCAGCGCGGGGATCCCGGCGTTCACCTGGGCGAGTTCGCCGGCGGCCAGCCGGCACCTGGCGCATTCGTCGAGGTGCTTGCGCAGGCCGCGCTCGGCCCGCATCCGCAGTCCGCCGCGCGCGTAGGCGCCGAGCCGGTCCGCGTAGCGGGCGCAGTCGCCGCCCGCCGTCAGCGACTGGCTGACGTGGGCCTGCAGATAGGCCTGCTTGAGGCCCTCGCGGGCCCGGCTCGCGAGGACAGCTGTCGCGTTCGCCGTCAGACCGAAGAGCGGGGCGACGTCGCTGGGCGACTCCTCCTCGACGGTGGTGTGCCACAGCACGGCCTGCCAGCGCTCGGGCAGCGAACGGAACGCCTGCAGGGCGAGGGACTGCTCGGCCTCGTGCATGGCGCGGACGTCCGCGCCGAGGTCCATCGTGTCCTGGTCGGAGACCTCGGAGGAGCGGGCGGCCTCGGCCGCGAAGACGGCGAAGTCCTCGACGAGGTGCTCGCGCCGCTGGGTCCTGGCCCAGTTCGCCGCGACCCGCCGGACGGTGGTCATCAGATAGGCGCGCACGGCCTGTTCGGGCCCGGCCCCGCCCCGGACGGCCTGGAGGGTGCGGGCGAACACCTCGGCGGTCAGGTCGTCGGCGGTGTGCGCGTCCCGGCAGCAGGTCCTGGCGTACCGCCGGACGGCGTCGGAATGGCGGCGGAACAGCTCTTCGTACGCGGAGTCGTCGCCCTCCCGCATGAGCTGGACGAGCTCCGGGTCGGACGGGGGCAGGACGAGGGGCGGCGGAAGCACGCCCTCCTCGGAGGCGTCCTCGTCGTGGTCGGGGTGCCCGGTCCCCTCGCCTCCCCCGGCGGGGTGTCCCGCGGCCGCCGGCCCGCCCGGCTTGCCCTCGCGCTGCTGCGGCACGCTCGCCTCGAACCGGCCTGGCCGGCCGGCGCGCACCGCGGGGTGTCCTGCGGGACCGGCCTGGCTCGGCACCTGCGGGGAGGTCCGCCCTCCGGGCTCCGTGCCGGCGCCGCCCACCGGTTCGTCCCGACCGTCACCGCTCATCGCGGAAGCCCCCGTACGCACGCCCAGACCCGAATACCGGGCAAGACTGCCACAGAGCGCGGGCACGCCGAAGCGCCGCGACCACTTACCACTCGTCCGGGGAGACTTCCGGTATCCGGGCGTGACCGCTCACACGTTCGTGTCATGGTCGTTGGTCCGCCCGGACCACGAAACGGTCTTCTCCCACCGGGCCGTGAAGGAGCCCGCGGGACCTCGACGGCCCCGCCGGGCCTCCGGTGCCACGGGGCCTACCGGGACCGCAGGCCCTCCAGCAGGATGTCGAGCAGCCGGGCCGAGGCGGCCGCCTGCTGCACCGCGTCCGGCAGCGCCGGCGCGGCCGTGGCGATCACGAGGAGGACGTCCGCGACGGTGACGTCCGTCCGCAGCTCACCCGCCTCGCGGGCCCGGTCGACGAGCCGGCCGACGACCTCCAGCAGCTCCGCCGCTCCCGCGTCGTCCCGCTCGTCCGCCGGCACACCGCGCGGCACGGCCACCCGGGCGTCGCCCTGCTCGGCGCCGCCCCGCTGGTACGGCACCCGGGCCACGCCGTCACCGTCGTCGGCGATGGCGGGCAGCACCGACGGCTCGTCCACGCCCACCCGCAGCACCTGCGGCGGAAGCAGCCGGCCCGCGCCCGAGGCCACCGAGGTCCGCAGGAAGCGGGAGAGCGCCGACCACGGCTCCTCCTCCTGCCCCAGCGCGGCTCGCGCCTGCTCGGTCAGCCGGGAGGTCTCCTCCTCGGCTATCCGGCGCACCAGCACGTCCTTGCTCGGGAAGCGGCGGTACACGGTGCCGACCCCGACCCGGGCGCGGCGCGCGACGTCCTCCATCGGAGCCCCGTAACCGAGCTCGCCGAACACCTCGCGCGCGGCCCGCAGGACGTGCTCCAGATTGCGCTGGGCGTCCACGCGCAGCGGCGCGGACCTGCCGTGGGACGGCAGCGTCCCGTTGCGCGGCTCGGAGGCAGCGCCCCCCGCACCGTGGCCGTCGTCGACGATCGCCGTCGCGGCGCCCGACTGCCATCGCGAATCCTGAATCTGCATAAGCGTTCCCCCGCTCATGATGTCTCCCCCCGGAGACTCCCCGCCCTGACACGGGGTTTCCGGCCGATCAGCGCTTCGGTCCACGCGCTCCGGTCCGACACCCCGACGAAGTACGAACATAGTTGAGTCCGGGTCAATTCAGAAGGGGAAGTTCCGTACGGTGCGCCCCCCGATCGGAGCAAGGCCCGGAACACTCCCGATTCCGACCCCTCGACGGCCCCACCCGACCCGCCCTGACCTGCACCGATCACCCCGCACCCGCGCCGTGCGCCACCCCGCGCCTCCGTACCCCTCCGGTCACACAATTTGCCGGGGCTGTGGACAAACAACGGACGGGGGTGCGTCATGGGACAGTGACCGAACCTGCGCGCATTCTCGTGGTCGGCGGTGGCTACGTCGGCATGTACACCGCGCTGCGCCTCCAGCGGCAGCTCAGGGCCGAGCTGAGAGCCGGCGCCGCCGAGATCGTCGTGGTCACGCCCGAGCCCTACATGACGTACCAGCCGTTCCTCCCCGAGGCCGCGGCCGGCTCCATCTCGCCCCGGCACGTCGTCGTCCCGCTCCGCCGGGTCCTCGACCGCTGCCGCATCGTCATCGGCGAGGTCCGGTCCGTCGACCACGCCAAGCGGACCGCGACCCTCGCCACCCTCGCCACCGAGGAGGAGGGAACCGGCACGACCGAGCTCGTCTACGACGAACTGGTCATCGCGCCCGGCTCCGTCTCCCGCACCCTCCCGGTCCCCGGCCTCGCCGACCACGGCATCGGCTTCAAGACCGTCGAGGAGGCCATCGGCCTGCGCAACCACGTCATCGAGCAGATGGACATCGCCTCCTCCACCCGCGACCCCGCGATCCGCGACGCCGCCCTCACCTTCGTCTTCGTCGGCGGCGGCTACGCGGGCGTGGAGGCCCTCGCCGAGCTGGAGGACATGGCCCGCTACACGGCGCGGTACTACCACAACCTCAAGCCGGAGGACCTGCGCTGGGTCCTCGTCGAGGCGTCGGACCGGATCCTCCCCGAGGTCGGCGCCGAGATGGGCCGCTACGCCATCCGCGAGCTGCGCGGCCGCAACATCGACGTACGCCTGGAGACCCGCCTCGACTCCTGCGAGGACCGGGTCGCCGTGCTCAGCGACGGCACCCGGCTGCCCACCCGCACCGTCGTGTGGACCGCCGGCGTGAAGCCCGCGCCCCTCCTCGCCGCCACCGACCTCCCACTGAACGAACGAGGCCGGCTCCGCTGCACCGCCGAACTCGCCGTCGACGGCGTCGCCCACGCCTGGGCCGCCGGCGACGCCGCCGCCGTCCCCGACGTGACCGCCGGGGAACCCGGCAGGGAGTGCGCGCCCAACGCCCAGCACGCCGTCCGCCAGGCCAAGGTCCTCGCGGAGAACATCGCGGCCTCCCTCCGGGGCCGGCCGCTCACCCGGTACGCGCACGCGTACGTCGGCTCGGTCGCCTCCCTCGGCCTCCACAAGGGGGTCGCCCACGTCTACGGACGCAAGCTCAAGGGATATCCGGCCTGGTTCATGCACCGCGCCTACCATCTGAGCCGGGTCCCGACCTTCAACCGCAAGGCCCGGGTCCTCGCCGAGTGGACCCTGTCCGGCCTGTTCAAACGGGAGATCGTCTCCCTCGGCTCGCTGGAACACCCCCGCGCCGAATTCGAACTCGCCGCGGCCCCGCCGCCCGACCCCGGCGACAAGCCGTCGTCCTGACATCACTGTCAGTGCACTCGTCCACACTGGACGTGTGACCATAGGTGGGCTCACACCTGCACAGCGTGACTCTGCACGGCACCGACACCACGAGGCATACAGATCCGTGAACTTCACCCGTTGGAGCGCCCGGCTCCCCGGCACGCAGCGCCGCGCGGCGCGGGGGACCGAAGGCTCCGTGCCCGCCGCCCGCGGTGAGTACGGGCAGCAGCTGGAGCACCTCGCCGCCGACATCGCCGCGGCCGCCGACGTCCCCGCCCTGGAGGACTTCTCCGTCCGGGAGCTCCTCGGCCGGCTCCCCGGCCTGGTCGCGCTCGTCCACGGCCCGGAGCACCGCGTCGCGTACGTCAACGACGCCTACGCCGCCGCGTTCGGCCCCCGGCCCGCCGGCACCACCGTCGCCGACAGCTGCCCGGAGGCCGAGGAGCTCGGCCTGCTGCCGCTCATGGACCAGGTCCTGCGCAGCGGCAAGCCCCGCACGGTCAAGTCCCGCCGCACCCAGGACGGCGGGTCCTACACCGTCACCTGCCTGCCCGTGGACAGCCCCCGCCTCGAAGGCGGCGGCGTCCTCGTCCACGCCGCCGACGTCACCGACCACGCCGAGGCCGCCGAGCGGCTGCGGGCCAGCGAGCGCCGCCACCGGGAGACCGCCGTCACCCTCCAGCGCTCCCTGCTCCCGCAGGACCTCGAACAACCCGACGACCTGCGGATCGCCGCCACCTACCAGCCCGGCGGCACCGACGCGGCCGTCGGCGGCGACTGGTACGACGTGATCACCCTCGGAGCCGGCCGCACCGCGCTCGTCATCGGCGACGTGATGGGCCGCGGCGTGCGCGCCGCCGCCGTCATGGGCCAGCTCCGCACCGCCGTCCGGGCCTACGCGCGCCTGGACCTGCCCCCGCACGAGGTGCTCCAGCTCCTCGACGGCCTCGCCGCCGAGATCGACGCCAGCCAGATCGCCACCTGTGTCTACGCGATCCACGACCCCAGCGAGGGCAAGCTCGTCTACGCCTCCGCCGGCCACCTCCCGATCCTCGTCCGGGACGAGGACGGCACCGTCCGCCGCGCCGAGGACCCCACCGGACCGCCGCTCGGCACCGGCGGCTGGCTGCACGCCTCCGGCTCCATCGCCCTGCCGCCCGGCTCCACCGCCGTCCTCTACACCGACGGCCTGGTCGAGCGCCGCCGCGAGGACATCGACGAGGGCGTCGCCGCGCTGGCCCGCGCCCTCTCCGGAGCGACCGGCACCCCCCAGGTCGTCTGCGACCGGCTGCTGCGCTCCCTGGGCGTCACCGCCGAACACGACGACGACGTGGCCGTCCTCGTCGTCCAGCACCCCTCCCGCGAGGGAACCGACGCCGAGCTCTTCCACAACGCGGCCCTGGAACTCCTCGGCGGCGTGGAGGCCGCGCCCCGCGCGCGTGCCTTCGCCTCCGGCGTCCTGTCGAGCTGGCGCTTCCCGGTCGAGCTCCGCGACCTGGGCGTCCTCGCCACCAGCGAGCTCGTCGCCAACTCCCTCCAGCACGGCACCCCGCCCATGCGGCTGCGGCTGCGCCGCACCGACCGCCGGCTGATCATCGAGGTCACCGACGGGGACGACCACCTCCCGCGCCGCCGCAGGGCGGAGACGGAGGACGAGGCGGGTCGCGGGATCTCGATCATCGCGACGATCGCCTCGTCCTGGGGCAGCCGCCGCACACCCGGCGGCGGCAAAGCGGTCTGGTGCGAGTTCGCCCTCCCCGACCGGGTGGTCAAGGAGGACGCGCTCTAGTTCGTGCCGGGGCGGCCGTGGTCTAGACGGCCGCCTCGACCTTCGGCTCCGGCCGGTGCCGGGCGACGACCTTCGACGGCTTCGCCGACGCGAGCGACGGCTGGTTCTGCTCCGGGGTCAGCCGCCGGCCGAGCCGCACGGCCAGGAACGTGATCCCGAGCGAGAACAGCACGAACGTCACGATGTACGGACCGTGCAACGCGGCCCCCATGGGCCCGCCCACGGCCGGACCCACGGCCAGCGCCAACTGCTTGACCAGCGCGAACGCCGAGTTGTACTGCCCGACCATCGACTCCGGAGCCAGGTCGGCCACCAGCGGCGCCACGGTCGGCGACAGCATCGCCTCACCGAGCCCGAACAGCGCGTACGTGGAGACGAACGCCGCCGTCGCCATCGCCTGGCTGCCGTGCCCCAGACCCGCGTACCCGGCGATCAGCCACGCCACGGTCCAGATCAGGCCCACGGCCGCGATCACCCGGGTGCGCCTGCGGCGCTCGACGAACCGCAGCACCAGGAACTGCGCGGCCACGATCACCGCCGTGTTGGCGGCCAGCGCGATCCCGAGCGTGGAGGGCTGGATGCCGGCCGCCTCCGTGCCGTACGCCGCGAGACCCGACTCGAACTGTCCGTAGCAGGCGAAGAAGAGGACGAAGCCCAGCACGCACAGCTGCACCATCGCCTTGTGCCCGAGCAGCGCGCGCAGGCCGCCGCCCTTGCCGCCCTCGGAGGGACGGGCACCCTGGAAGGCGGGGGAGCCCGGCATCCGCACGGTGCCCACGATCGCCGCCAGGACCAGGAACATCGCCGCCTCGATCGAGAACAGCAGGATGAAGCTGCCCGGACGGGTCGTGTCGACCAGCAGACCGCCGATCAGACCGCCGACGCCCAGACCCAGGTTCTGCAGGAAGAACTGCATGGCGAAGGCCCGCGTCCGCCCGACCGGGGTCGAGCACCAGACGATCATCGTCGCGAGGGCCGGCTGCAGCACCGCGGTACCCGCGCCGAGCAGCGCCGCGGCCCCCACGGCCGCCGGCACGCTGGACGCGAAGCCCATCCCCACCGCGCCCACGGCCGCGACCACCGAGGCCACCAGCAGCACGGGGACCGGCCCGCGACGGTCGATGGCCCGCCCGCTGAAGGGCAGCACCACCAGTGCGGCCATGGCGAAGACCGCCAGGACGATGCCGGCCGTCGCCGCGCCCAGATCCCGCACCTGGGCGACGTACACATAGAGGTACGGCACCGTGAAGCCGAGTCCGAACGCGCTCAGCGCGCTGCCTGCCTGAATCCGGCGCATCGCGCCCCTCGCCTCGGTCACACTCACCCACTTCGGTCGCAGGTTCAGAGGTGTAGCCCTGAACCTTGAAGACTTCAACACTAAAGTTAACGGCTTAACAGTACACACCGAAGGACTTCAATGCCAACGGGCCCCGTGGGATACTCGCCGCATGTCCGACACCACTGAGCGGTCCGGCCAGCAGGCCCCCCAGGAGCCGAGCCTCGACGAGCAGATCGCCGCCTACCAGCGCGAGTTCCGCGACCTCGACCCCCAGGTCGAGAAGGTCGTCTCCGCGCTCGGCCGGCTGAACCGCCGCATGAACGTGGCGTACGGCCGCCAGCTCGCGGACCTCGGCATCAGCAACGCCGAGTGGGAGGTCCTCAAGACCCTCGTCCTCGCCGGCGAGCCCTACCGTCTGGGCCCGGGTGAGCTCGCCAAGCGTCTCGGTCTCACCCCGGCCGCCATGACCCACCGGATCGACCGGATGGCGGGAGAGGGCCTGGTCACCCGCGACCGCGACGAGAACAACCGCGTCCGCGTCATCGTCGAACTGACCGACGAGGGCCGCTCCAAGTGGCTGGAGGCCATGCGCATGGCCACCGCCTTCGAGGAGGACCTCCTCCAGGACCTCACCGCCGAGGAGCGGGGCATCCTCGGCGAGGTCCTCATCCGGCTCCTCCGCCGCGTCGAGCTCACCCAGCCCGATGCCGGTGGCCGCCTGAAGGACCTCGACTGACGCCTCCGGAGGGGGGTTGACACGCCTCCACCGGATGCGTAGTGTTCTCCGAGTTGTCGCCGAGCCGGAACGGTTCTCCGACAGCCACTCCCGCCGCTGATGCGGCACCTCTACTCAGTACGATCTCCCCACCGGGATGAATTTCGGCATGCCGAAATTCATTTCGAAAGTCTCGATTATGAGGCGCCGGGGAAATCCGCTAGAGTTTGAGACGTCGGAACGGCCCAACAGTCGGAAAGACAAACCCCGCTGACTGGGAATCAGACGCCGAAAGGATCTGATAGAGTCGGAACCGCCGGAAGGGCCCGGAGCGAAAGCAAAAGGGACCGGAAAGCACCGAGGAAATCGGATCGGAAAGATCTGATAGAGTCGGAAACGAAGGAAGCGCCCGGAGGGCCTGGAAACAGGAACGAAGGAAGCGTCCGCACCTTGAGAACTCAACAGCGTGCCAAAAATCAACGCCAGATTAGTTGATACCCCGTCCATCTTCGGATGGCGAGGTTCCTTTGAAAGTCCTGCCGGCCCTTGTGGCGGGTAGGCAACATACACAGCGAGGACGCTGTGGACGGTCGGCCATATTCCGGCTTGACCGTCCCGCTCAACGCGAGTGTCACCCGATTACGGGTAAACATTCACGGAGAGTTTGATCCTGGCTCAGGACGAACGCTGGCGGCGTGCTTAACACATGCAAGTCGAACGATGAAGCCCTTCGGGGTGG
>NZ_JBVJMN010000015.1:0-130804 GCF_055584185.1 Streptomyces sp. NPDC104202
CAGCCACACTCCTGTACGGGGGGGGCGCGACATGGCCCCCCCCCCCCCCCCCTCCCCTCCCCCCCCCCCCCCCCCCCCCCCCCCCCCCCCACGGGGGGTCACACCGTCAGGCCCTGCGGTGCCGGGGCGTATCCGGCGGGCCGGGTCGTGAAGGTGCCACGGCCCTGGGTGCGGCCGCGGAGGCGGGACGCGTAGCCGAAGAGCTCGGCCAGGGGCACCGTCGCCTGCACGATCGCCGTGCCGGAGCGGGTCGTCTGGTCGGTGACCCGGCCGCGGCGGGCCGCGAGGTCGCCGAGGACGGAGCCGACGGACTCCGCGGGGACGGTGACCGTGACGTCGGCCACCGGCTCCAGGAGCGTCATCGCGCTCGCGCGGAGCGCCTCGCGCAGGGCGAAGCGGCCCGCGGTGCGGAAGGCCGTCTCCGAGGAGTCCTTCGGATGGGTGGCGCCGTCCGTGAGCGTGACCCGGACACCCGTCACCGGATGGCCGCCGAGGGGGCCCTCGACGAGGGCGTCCCGGCAGCCCGCCTCGACCGCGCGGACGTACTCCTGCGGCACGCGGCCGCCGGTGACCGTCGAGCGGAACTCGAACTCGGCGTCGGAGCCGGTGGGTTCGACGTCCACGACGACATGGGCGTACTGGCCGGAGCCGCCGTCCTGCTTGACGTGGCGGTACAGCAGCCCGCTGACGCCCGCGGTCACCGTCTCCCGGTGGGCGACCTGCGGACGGCCGACGGTCACCTCGACGCCGCGGTCGCGCCGGAGCTTCTCCACCGCGACCTCCAGGTGCAGTTCGCCGAGTCCGGACAGGACGGTCTGGCCGGTCTCCGGGTCGGACCGCACGACGAGCGAGGGGTCCTCCTCGGAGAGCCGGGCGAGCGCGGTCGCGAGGCGGCCGGTGTCCGTGGAGCGGCGGGCCTCCACGGCGACGGAGACCACCGGGTCGGCGGTCGTCGGCGGTTCGAGGAGGACCGGTGCGTCCGGGGCGCACAGCGTCGCCCCGGCACGGGCGGACTTCGGCCCGACGACGGCGACGATGTCGCCGGCGCGCGCCTCGGCGACCTCCGTCGTCCGGTCGGCCTGGACGCGCAGGATGCGGGCGATCCGCTCCGTCCGTCCGGCTCCGGTGTCCAGCACGGTGTCCCCCTTCGCGAGTGTGCCCGCGTAGACGCGGACGTAGGTCATGCGGCCGGTGGGCGTCGCGCTCACCTTGAACGCGAGCGCGGTGAACGGCGCCGACGGGTCCGCCGGCACCTCGCCGCGCACCGGAGGCATGTCCGACGGGGCCGGGAGGTACGCGACGACGGCGTCGAGCAGCGGCTCGATCCCGCGGTTGCGGTACGCCGAGCCGCACAGGACGACCACGGCGCCGCCGGACAGGGTGAGATCCCGCAGGGCGCCCGCCAGGGCGGCGTCCGACAGCGCGTCGTGCGCGCAGAACTCCTCCAGGGCGCCCGGATGCAGCTCCGCCACCGTCTCCTCCAGACGTCGCCTGCGGTGGCGGGCCTCGTCCCGGAGGTCGTCCGGGACGGGCTCGTCCGCGTAGGCGTCGGCCCCGTCGGTCCAGACGTACGCCCGCATCCGGACCAGGTCGACGACGCCGGTGAAGCCGTCCTCGCGGCCGATGGGGAGCTGGACGGGGAGCGGGACGGTGCCGAGCCGGTCGCGGAGGGAGGCCACGGCCGTGTCCAGCTCCGCGCCCGCCCGGTCCAGCTTGTTGACGAAGGCGAGGCGCGGGACGCCGTGCCGGTCGGCCTGCCGCCACACGGTCTCGCTCTGCGGCTCGACGCCCGCGACGGCGTCGAAGACGGCGACGGCGCCGTCGAGGACCCGCAGCGAGCGTTCGACCTCGTCGGAGAAGTCGACGTGGCCGGGCGTGTCGATGAGGTTGATCCGGTGGCCCGCCCAGTCGCAGCTGACCGCCGCCGCGAAGATCGTGATGCCGCGGTCCCGCTCCTGCGGGTCGAAGTCGGTGACGGTCGTGCCGTCGTGGACCTCGCCGCGCCGGTGGATCGCACCCGTCAGGTACAGGACCCGCTCGGTGACGGTGGTCTTGCCCGCGTCGACGTGGGCGAGGATGCCGAGGTTACGGACGGTGCGGGTGTTCAGGTCGGTACGCACGGTGTCGTGCCTTTCGCTGCTGCTGGAGTACAGGGCAGCGCGATTCCCGGACGGATCCCGAAGCGAAGGGGATCAGGACGTCACGGGTCGGCGATGGCGGGCGCGCAGCCGCCATCGGCCGCGGCGAGAGGCGAGGATCACGTCGAAGCGGTCACGGAGCGCCGGCACGGCGGCGGCGAAGTGGCTGCGCACGGTCGGCTCCCCTCGGTCCACGCGACGGCACGGCCCACCGGTCGGTGCGCCGTGCCGCGAGTGTAGGGAGAGCGGGCCCGCCGACGACACCGGTTTTCCGTGCGGCCGGCGGACCGGCCGACGCCGGTGCTAGGCCGTCTCGGCGGCGGGCTGGAGGAGGTCCCAGCGGTTGCCGTAGAGGTCCTCGAAGACGGCGACCGAACCGTACGGCTCGTGGCGCGGCTCCTCCAGGAACTTCACCCCGGCGGCCGTCATCCGGTCGTGGTCGCGGGCGAAGTCCTCGGTGTGGAGGAAGAAGCCGACCCGGCCCCCCGTCTGGTTGCCGACCGAGGCCGACTCGGCGTCGTTCTTGGCCCGGGCCAGCAGCAGGGCCACGTTGCCGAGACCGCCGACTCCGCCGGCGTTGCGCGGGCGGACCACGACCCAGCGGCTCCCGTCGCCCCGGTCGGTGTCCTCGACCAGGTCGAAGCCGAGGGCGTCGGTGTAGAAGGCGATGGCCTCGTCGTATTCACGGACGACGAGGGTCACGAGTGCGATGGACGGCATGACCCCAACGTAATACGCGGAACCGGACGGATCTATCCGCGTCGACCCGCGTCGCCGCCCCCGCGACCCTCGCCGGATCGAGGGTCGCACCGAGGGTAGGGGGAGGGGCGCGGACGAGGGTCGGACCCGCGCCCCCGGGCGGCCCCGGTGCGACAATGCCCCGCATGGACGCACAGGGGTTCGACCGGCTCGTCGCCCGCGCGCGGGGCCTCGCCGCACCCGGCCGACGCCGCCTCCTCGGGCTCGCCGGAGCCCCCGGCGCCGGGAAGTCCACGCTCGCCGCACGGCTCGTCGAGCGCCTCGACGGCCTCGCCGTCCTCGTCCCGATGGACGGCTTCCACCTCGCCGGCGCCGAACTGGAACGGCTCGGCAGGGCGGACCGCAAGGGCGCCCCGGACACCTTCGACGCCGCCGGCTACGCCGCGCTCCTCGCCCGCCTGCGGACCCCCGAACCCGCCACCACCGTCTACGCCCCCGCCTTCGACCGCACCCTGGAGGAGCCTGTCGCCGGGTCGGTCGCCGTCCCGCCCGACGTGCCCCTCGTCGTCACCGAGGGCAACTACCTCCTCCACGACGAGCCCCCGTGGTCCGCCGTCCTCCCCCTCCTCGACGAGGCCTGGTACCTCGACCTGGACCCCGCCCTCCGGGTCCCCCGGCTCGTCGCGCGGCACGTCCGCTTCGGCAAGGACCCCGACCACGCCGCCCGCTGGGTCCGCGACTCCGACGAGGCCAACGCCCGCCTCGTCGCCCGCGGCCGCCACCGCGCCCACCTCGTCGTGCCGATGGACTAACGCGCCGCGTGCTCCGCCGCCGCCACCGCCAGGGCACGGACGAGGGGGTGGGGCCGGGTGCCGTCGCCGGCGAGTTCGGGCTGGAAGAGGGTGGCGAGGAAGAAGGGATGGGAGGGCAGCTCGGCGACGCGGACGCCGCCCTCCTCGTCGGTGCCCGTGAAGCGCAGGCCGTGGGCGCGCAGGGTGTCGAGGTGGCGGGTCCCGGGGCCGTACGCGCAGTGGTAGCGCTCGGTCGTCCGCTCCGCGCCGAGGGCCCGCTCCGCGCGGGAGCCGGGGGTGACGCGGACGACGCCCTCGTGGCCCACGAGGGAGCAGGCGAGGGGCCCGACGAGCAGGTCGGCGGGGTCGGCGGCCGGGTCGTTCTCGGCGTGAGCGGCGCGCTCCAGGCCGCAGACGTTCCGCGCGTACTCCAGGAGGGCGTGCTGGAAACCGCCGCAGGTGCCGAGGAAGGGCACGCCGTCCTCGCGGGCGGTGCGGATCGCCGCGAGGGCGCCCGCCTCGCTCGCGTACGGGCTGCCCGGCAGGACCCAGACCGCGTCGAAGCCCTTCACCGCGCCGGGCGCCTCCGCGTCGGGGGTCGGGATCCAGTAGGCGTCCAGGGCGAGGCCGTCGCGCTCGGCGAGGGCGTCGAGCAGGACGGGGATCCGGACGTGCGAGCGGACGTGCGGGGAGCGGTCGCCGACCAGGGCGATCCGGGGTGTGCGGACGGGGCGGGGGAGCGGAGTGGTGTGCATGGCCACCATGCTGGGCGGCCGCCCTCGTTCACGTCCAACGATGATTCCTGCACCGCGCATCACGAACGCTGATGGACGGCTGGATAGGGTGGCCGCATGACGAACGATCAGGACTGGGAGCGCCGCGTCACCGCGCTCTGGGAGCACCTCGACGCGCACGAGCCCGCCGACTTCCGCGCCCGCGTCGCCGCACTCGCCGCCGAGCGCCCCGCCGACGACCCCGCCGCCCTCTTCGAGCAGGGCGCCGCCCACGACTCCACCGGCCGGCCGGAGGAGGCCGTCGCGCTCTACCGGCGCGCCCTGGACGGCGGGCTCACCGGACTGCGCCGCCGCCGGGCCGTCATCCAGCTCGCCAGCAGCCTGCGCAACCTCGGCCGGCCCGACCGCAGCGTCGAACTCCTCACCGCCGAGAGGGACATCCCCGCCGACCGCCTCGACGCCGACGAGACGGCGCTCGCCGGAGCCGTCGACGCCTTCCTCGCCCTCGCCCTCGCCGACACCGGCCGCGACCGCGAGGCCGCCTCCCTCGCCCTCGGTGCCCTCGCCCCGCTGCTGCCCCGCTACAACCGCTCCCTCGCCCACTACGCCCGCGCCCTGCTCACCGCCCCCGACGGGTCCTGAACCGCCGCCCGATGGATCCGCACCTGCTCCGCACCTACGTCGCCGTCACCCGGCTCGCCTCCTTCTCCGCGGCGGCCCGCTCGCTCGGCTACACGCAGTCCGCCGTCTCGCAGCACATCGCCGCCCTGGAGGCCGACCTCGGGCTGCCGCTGCTCACCCGGCGGCCCGTCGCGCCGACCCCGGCCGGCGAACGGCTCCTGGAGCACGCCGGGGCCCTGCTGCTCCGCCTCGACGCGGCCCGGGCCGACCTCGGACGGTTCGCGGCCGCGCCCCGCACCACCCTCGACGTCGCCGCCTCTCCGCTCGCCCTGCACCCCCGGGTCCTCGCCGCGCTGCCCGCCACCGGCGTCACCCTGCGGAGCCTGCCCAGGGACCGGGTGCCCGCCGCCCTCGCCACCGGCGAGGCCGACGCCGGACTCGTCGACGGCATCGCCGCCCCCAGCGACCCGCTGCGGCTGCCCGACGTCGCCCCGCTCGCCGCCACCGGCGTCGCCGAGGAGCCGCTCGCCGTGGTCCTGCCCGCGGGCCATCCGCTCGCCGGGCGCACCGGGCTCCGCCTCGACGACCTCGTCGACGCCCGCTGGCTCGACGCCCCCGCCGCCGGAGTCCCCCTCGACCTGCTCCGGGCCGTGCACGCCGGCCCCGCCGGCCGGGGCTTCCGCACCGCCCTGCGCTACGAGGGCACCGACCCCCGCACCCTCACCGCGCTCGCCGCCGCCGGCCACGGACTGGTCCTGCTGCCCCTTCCCGCGGCCGGCGGGGTCCCGGGCGCGACCGCCGTGCCCCTCGTCGCGCCCCGGCTCGTCCACCGCACCGAACTCCTGGTGGCGGCGGGCGCGCACGGTGAAGCGGCCGGGCCGGTGGCCGAGTTCACCCGACGGCTCAAGAGCTGACACCCGCAGTCGCTACCCTGTGCGCAACGGCGACGGAAGGCGGGCAGGCGTGGGGTGGCTGCGACGAGGACCCAGGCGGGACGGCGACGACGCACCGAGGGACCCCGAGTTCGCGTACTTCTCCGAGCGCGAGGCCGCGCTCTTCCGCGGCCGGGTCCGGCAGACCTTCGCCGAACTCGGCCTGGAGGTCACGGTCTACGCCGGCCACGTCATCGACGACAAGGGCCGCCGCTTCGGCCTGGGGAACCTCGCCGCCGTCTGCCACCAGGACCGGCGCGGCCCGCGCGTCTGGCCCGGCACGATCGAGCGGCACATCGGCCTCGTCGTCCGCGCCATGGACGGCCCCTCCGCTCTCGACACCCTGCCGCCCGAGCAGATCCGCGCCCAGCTCTACCCCCGGGTCGTCAGCGCCGACGGCATCGACGCCGCCGCCTTCGGCTACGCCAGGACCGTCGCCCCCGGGCTGTACGAGATCCTCGCCCTCGACCTCCCGGAGAGCGTCATGATGCTCACCGACGAGGCGCTCGAACGGCTCGGCGACCACGCCCAGCTCCGCGACCGGGCGCTGCGGAACCTGCGCGGACTCCCGGTGGAGGAGCACGAGACCGTCCGGGACGCCGACGGCATGTGCTTCGAGATCATCCTCGGCGACTCCTTCTACACCGCCAGCCGCGTCCTCGACCTCGACGAGGTCGTCCGGCGCGTCACCGGTCTGCCGATCGGCGAGCACGGCGCCCTCGTCGCCCTGCCCTTCCGGCACCAGCTGGCCTTCCACCCCATCCGCGACACCTCGATCATCCCGGCGCTCGGCGCCATGGCCTCCTTCGCCGCCTCCGGGTACGAGGACGTGCCCGGCGCCATCAGCCCGTACGTCTTCTGGTGGCGCGGCGGCACGCTCACCCAGCTCAGCGAGCACGACGAGGAGCGGGGCGACCTGCGGATCGTCGTCGGCGACGACTTCCAGGACCTCCTGGAACGGCTCATCGCGCAGGGGCCCGACCGCCGCTGACCCGGGTCGCGGCCGACGGCGCCGCCCGGCAGGATGCTGGGGGGACGAGTACGTCGCCGGACGCAGCGGAAGCCGAGGAGAAGCCCCATGCCGAGCACCGAAGCCGCCGAAGAGGTCGTGCCCTTCACCGCGGACGACTACCGGGCCCGGATGGCCCGCGCCGCCGACTCCGCCGCCGAAGCCGGGCTCGCCGGGGTGCTCGTCGCCCCCGGCCCCGACCTGGTCTACCTCACCGGCTACCAGCCCACCGCGATCACCGAGCGGCTCACCGTGCTCGTCCTGGCCGCCGGACAGGACCCGGTCCTCGTCGTCCCCACCCTGGAGGCGCCCGACGCCGAGAGGGCCACCGGCGCCGCCGCGCTCACCCTGCGCGACTGGACCGACGGCAAGGACCCGTACGCCGTCACCGCGCCCCTCCTCGACGTCGACGGCCGCTTCGGCGTCAGCGACAACGCCTGGGCCATGCACCTCCTCGGCCTGCAGAACGCGCTGCCCGGCACCTCCTACGTCTCCCTCACCGAGGCCCTGCCGATGCTCCGCGGCGTCAAGGACGCCCACGAGCTGGCCCGGATCGCCGCCGCGGGCGCCGCCGCCGACCGGGCGTACGGCGAGATCCTCAAGGTGCGCTTCGCCGGCCGCAAGGAGACCGACGTCGCCGCCGACCTCGCCCGTCTCCTCATGGAGTTCGGGCACTCGCAGGTCGACTTCACCGTCGTCGGCTCCGGGCCCAACGGCGCCAATCCCCACCACGAGGCGGGCGACCGGGTCATCGAGCGCGGCGACATGGTCGTCCTCGACTTCGGCGGCCTCAAGCACGGCTACGGCTCCGACACCACCCGCACCGTCCACGTCGGCGAGCCGACCGACGAGGAGCGGCGCGTCCACGACCTCGTGCGGGAGGCCCAGCAGGCCGGCTTCGAGGCGGTCCGTCCCGGCGTCGCCTGCCAGGACGTCGACCGGGCGGCCCGCAAGGTCATCGCCGACGCCGGCTTCGGCGAGTACTTCATCCACCGCACCGGCCACGGCATCGGCGTCACCACCCACGAGCCGCCGTACATGATCGAGGGCGAGGAACTGCCGATCGTCCCCGGCATGTGCTTCTCCATCGAACCCGGCGTCTACCTGCCCGGCCGCTTCGGCGTCCGCATCGAGGACATCGTCACGGCCACCGAGGACGGCGCGGGCCGCCGCTTCAACAACACGCCCCACGAGATGGCGATCGTCGCCTAGGCCCCTCGGATCAGGCCGGGGGCGAGACGAGCGCGGCGACCCGCTCCGGGAACTCCTCCACGACCAGGTGCCCCGCGCCCGGCAGGACACCGAGCTCCACACCGTCCAGGCGGCGGCGGACGGCGGGCCGCAGCCGCCCCGGCGGCAGGAAGACGTCGTGCTCCCCGGTCGCCACCGTCACCGCCGTCTTCCGGGCGCGGGGTCTCACGAGCCCGGGTGCCCCGCTGGAGCGGGCGTGCCGGGCGACGAGCGTCATCCACTCCGTCAGCTCCGCCCGCGGCTCCCGGCCGGGCGCGTGCAGTGCGCGCAGCAGCCGGGCGGAGCGCGCCGGTGTGGGGCGCAGGTACCAGGCGGCGGAGGCGGCGAGCAGTGCGGGCGGCAGGCGCAGCGAGCACAGGCCGCCGGGGGAGACGAGCACCAGCCGCTCGATCCGCGCCGAGGAGGCGGACAGCGCGACGGCGGCGCCGAAGGAGTGGCCGAGGACCGTGACCGGCCGGCCGCCGCCGAACTCGTCCACGACGTCGTCGAGCCAGGCGCCGTACCACCCGTGTCCGCCCCGGGCGAGGCCGCGTTCGTCCGAGCTCAGACCCGGCCTGCCCGGCACGTCCGGCAGCACGACCCGGTGGCCGGCCGCCAGCAGGGCCTCGGCCAGGGGCAGCGAGACGGCGGCGTTGAAGTCGGTTCCGGGAACGAGGACGACCGTCGTCCCCTCCGGGCCGGGGGTGCCCGCCGTCAGCACGTGCGTCCCGGCGCCTCCCGCGAGGAGGACGTCCTGCTCGTGCGGCACCGGCCACGCGTCGAGCCTGCCGAGGCACCAGTCCCGTATCCGTTCCCTGCCGGCTTCGGTGCGGTAGATGGAGGTCATCCGCAGAGTATCCACCGGGGCGGGCGCCGCCCGGTCAGCCGTCCGTGAGGACGATCGCCGACTCCCCCGGCAGGCGCAGCAGTCCGTCCGCGCCGGGGGGCCCGACCGGGTCCCAGGCGGCCAGGACGCGGTCGCGGCCGTTGGAGCCGAGGGGGATGACCGCGGTCTCCCCACCGAGGTTGACCGCCACGCGCAGGTCGCCGCGGCGGAAGACCAGCCAGCGGGCCTCCTCGTCGAAGGCGGCCTTCACCCCCGCCAGGTCGGGGTCGGTGAGGTCCGGGAGGGTGCGGCGCAGGGCGATGAGCTGGCGGTACCAGGCGAGCAGGCGCTTGTGCGGGTCGCGTTCGCGTTCGGAGCGGTCCAGGACCGAACGGTCGCGGGTGGCGGGGTCCTGGGGGTCGGGCACCTCGTTCTCCGACCAGCCGTGCTCCGCGAACTCCCTTCTCCTGCCCCGCCGTACGGCTTCGGCGAGCTCCGGGTCGGTGTGGTCGGTGAAGTACTGCCACGGTGTCGTGGCGCCCCACTCCTCGCCCATGAAGAGCATCGGCACGGAGGGCCCGGTGAGCACCAGGGTGGCCGCGCAGGCCAGCAGGCCGGGGGAGAGGGAGGCCGAAAGCCGGTCGCCCAAGGCCCGGTTGCCGATCTGGTCGTGGGTCTGGGAGTAGCCGAGGAAGCGGTGTGCCGGGGTGCGCTCCCGGTCCACCGGCCGGCCGTGGTGCCGGTCGCGGAAGGTCGAGAAGGTGCCGTCGTGGAAGAAGACGTGGGTGAGCGTCTTGGCGATCGCCGCCATCGGCGCGCGGGCGAAGTCCCCGTAGTAGCCCTGGGACTCGCCGGTCAACGCGGTGTGCAGGGCGTGGTGGAAGTCGTCGTTCCACTGCGCGTGGACGCCCAGCCCGCCGAGCGTGCGGGGCGTCGTCGTCCGCGGGTCCCCGAGGTCGGACTCGGCGACCAGGAAGTGGTGGCGGCCCTGCTCCGCCGCCAACTCGTCGACCGAGGACGAGAGTTCCTCGAGGAAGGTCAGCGCCCGGGTGTCGGCCAGCGCGTGCACCGCGTCCAGCCGCAGCCCGTCGATCCGGTAGTCCCGCAGCCAGGCGAGCGCGCTGCCCGTGAAGTAGGCCCGCACCTCGTCCGAGCCCGGCGCGTCCAGGTTCACCGCGGCGCCCCACGGCGTGTGGTGCGTCTCGGTGAAGTACGGCCCGAAGAAGGGCAGATGGTTGCCGGACGGCCCCAGGTGGTTGTGGACCACGTCCAGGACGACGCCCATGCCCAGGCCGTGCGCCGTGTCCACGAAGCGCTTCAGCGCCGCGGGCCCGCCGTACGGCTCGTGCACGGCCCACGGCGCCACCCCGTCGTACCCCCAGCCCCGCACCCCGGGGAACGGGCACAGCGGCATCAGCTCCACATGGGTGATGCCGAGGCCCGCCAGTTCCCCGAGGCGCGCGGCCGCCGCGTCCAGGGTGCCCTCCGGGGTGAAGGTGCCGACGTGCAGCTCGTACAGGACGGCGCCCCGCAGCCGCAGCCGCGGGGACGCGTGGCGCCAGGCGTACGCGGAGTGGTCGACGACCGCGCTCAGGCCGTCGGGCCCGTCGGGCTGGCGGCGGGTGCGGGGATCGGGCAGGACCGGGTGGTGGTCCAGGGCGAAGCCGTACCGGTCGCCGTCCTCGGCGGGGACGACGCCGGTCCACCAGCCCTCCCGTTCGGCGTCCCTTTCCAGGGGGTGGTCGACGCCGTTCAGCGCCAGCACCACCCGTTCACGGGCGCTCGGCGCCCACACCTCGAAGAGCACGGGAATCCCCTCGTCGACGGCCCAGTCACTCCACACCGGCTACCGCGACCATCCTGGCAGTCAGGAACCCGGGGCGCCCGGCGCGTCCCACACGTAGTTGATCGCCCGCTCGAAGTTCACGTAACCCGCCCGGGCGAACGCCGCCGCCATCGGCACGTTGCCCAGGTCGGTCGCCGCCCGGACGCGCGGCACGTCGACGGCGGCCAGGACGCGGGTGCCCTCCGCCAGGATCTCGTCGATGTGTCCCTGGCCGCGGTGCGCCGGCAGGACGCCGATGTACGCGATGATCGGGTGGTAGTTGTTGCGCGCCGGGATGACGAAGCCCACCGGCTCCCCGCTCTCCGGCAGCACGGCGACCCGCCACCACGCCTGCGGCGAGGAGTACTGCGCGAGCTCCTCGTCGTAGTGCAGCTCCGCCGCCTCCCGCACCGACAGGCCGGACGCCAGGTCCGCCTGGCCGTGCGCGTCGAGCGTCCCCTCCATCACCGGGGTCATCAGAGCCACCAGGTCCTCGCGGTCCCGGACGGGCCGGAACTCCAGACGCCCGGCCGGCTCCGGAACCGGGGTCCCGGGACGCCACTCCAGACGGAGCCGCTCGACCAGCGGACGGGCCCCCGTGCGCTCCAGGACGTCGAAGACGGAGCGGAGCGAGTCCCGGACCTCCGGCACGTCGCGCCAGTCCGCCGGCATGAACCGTCCGAACTCCGGGCGCCGCGCGTCCGCCGGGATCACCGCGGCCGTGGCGGTCTCCAGGAGACGGACGCCGACCTCGACGCGCTCCTCGGGGGAGAGGTCGGGGGAGAGGTCGAGGAAGTCGAGGGCCTGCGGCGCGGCGCCGGCGGCGTTCGTCCACCAGGAGAGCCGGCCGAGGAGCCGGTCGCCGTCGAGCGCGACCCACATCCACTCCGGCAGCCGGCGGCCGGTGGCCAGGTCGTCGGCGAGTTCGTGGTCGAGGGAGTAGGAGAGGCCGAGGAACAGGTCGAGTTCCCCGGGTCCGGTGAGCGGCCGGAGGACGAGGTCCTCAGGGGCCGGGGAGGAGGACGAGGAAGCGGTCGGAGAAGAAGCGGACGAAGACGTGGTCACGTCGGGATTTCCCCCTGGGGATCCGGGTGGCGAGGACGGCAGACCGTAACAGGCGCGCCTCGGCGGCCGACAGCGATTTCCCAGGCCAGGGACGCTTCTGGACACTGCGGGCCCGCCGGGCCGACAATCGACGGTGTGACGACCCCTTTCGAGCTTCCGGCGAACTCCCCTCGGCTGACCGACGCCGAGCGGGACCGTGCGCTGGTGCTGCTCCGTGAGGGCGCCGCTCAGGGCCGCCTCTCGCACGACACCTTCCTCTTCCGCATGGAGCGCGCGCTCCAGGCCCGGCGGCCGGACGAACTCGACCTGCTCACCGCGGACCTGAGGACCGAGGGGACCTGGACCCGGCGGGTGGTGGGCGCGGTCGAGCGCATGTCCGCGTTCACGGCCCGGCTCGGCCGCGCCTGGCACGCGGAGCGGCTGCCGAAGCTGCTGATGCCCCGCCCGGGGCCGCATCCGCTGCGGATCGGGCGCGATCCGGTCAACGGGCTGCGGCTCAGCCACGAGACGGCCTCCCGGCTGCACGCCGAACTCTCCCTCCAGGGCGGCACGTGGGTGCTGCGCGACCTCGGCTCGACCAACGGCACCACCGTCAACGGGCGGCGGGTCACCGGCGCCGTGGTGGTGCGGCCGGGGGACGTCGTCGGCTTCGGCCAGATGGCCTTCCGTCTCTCCCACGACTGACCGCGCGCCCCGGCGCCCCGCGCGTTCACCCGTTCGGCGGTATGCGGCGGGCGGCGGGGCCCGGCCGATGATGGGCTGGGGGGACGCGCGCCGCCTTCTCCGGCCGCGGCACCCACCGCCGATCGACAGGGGGCGCGATGAGCCACGAGCCGAACCGCGGCGCAGGGGACGACCGGCCCCGGGCGGACGGGGACCCCTGGAGCCGGATCCCGTCCATGGCCCCGGCCGTCCCGTCGGACGCGGGCGCCGCCCCGGACCGGACCGGCGCCCCGCCCCGTACCCCCGCCGCCGTGCCGGGCCGGGTGCGGACCGCCGTCGGCCCCGTCGCCGGTCCGGGCGGGCCGATCGCCCGGACCGTCGCGCCGAGCCCCCTCGACCCCGGTGCCTCACGTGATCCGCACCGCGTCCACCGGGTCCTGCGCGAGGAGTTCCCGCTCACCTACGACCCGCTGCTGCGGGCCTGGGTCCTCAGCCGGTACGCGGACGTCGCCGCCGCCCTGACCGACGCCCGCTTCACCCACGGCCACCGGCCGGGCGACCCGCCGTGCGACGACGCGCACGTCGACATCGGGGAGGCCGCGCTGGGCGCGGTCGCCGAACGCACCGCCCACGTCCTGGCCCGCCGCATCGCCGAGCGCCCCCAGGCGGATCTGGTCGCCGACTTCTGCCACTGGCTGCCCGCCGGGACCGTGGCCGCCGCCGTCGGCGTGCCCTACCGCGACATGATGCGGCTGGTGCGCGGGCGGGCGGCCGGAGCGCTCGCCGGGGAGTGCGGCGGGCAGATCGCCGTACGGGAGAAGGCGCTCGCCTCCTTCCTCGCCAACGTCCTCACCGACCCCGACCTGGTCGCCGCCCTCCGTGACGCGCCCGCCGGTCCGGTGGCCCGGGCCTGGACCGAGTCGCTGCGGCGTGACCCGCCGGTGCAGATCGCCGTGCGCCGCACCCGGGCGGAGGTCCCGGTGAGCGGCGGCACCGTTCCGGCGGGCGCGTCGGTGGCGCTGCTCATCGGGTCGGCCGGCCGGGACCCGGAGCGGTTCCGCGAGCCCGACCGCTTCGACCCGTTCCGCGACGACGGTGACCAGCTCACCTACGGCAGCGGCCGCTGCCCGGCCGTGATCCTCGCCGGCCTGGAGGCCGAGTACGCCCTGCGGGCGCTCTTCTCGGCCATGCCCCGGCTCCGTCTGGCCGACGGTTTCCGTCCGACGTACACCGGTCTGATCACCCGGTCCCCGCGGAGCCTGATTGTCCGGCCGGGCGGCTGAGCCCGGACGGAGGGCCCCACGACCGCTGTTAGGGTGACGTGCGCTCGTCAACGAGCCCATGTCTTACCACTTTCAACGGGGATTCAAACATGAAGATGCGTCATGTCCGCGCCATCGCTGTCTTCGGCATCGCGGTCGTCGCCCTCACGGGGGCCCGCGGCTCCCACGGCGGTAGCTGCGGCGGCAGCAGCTCCGGCGGCAGCAGCTCCAGCAGCGGCGGCAGCAACCACGGCGACAACGACGGCACCTCGGGCAGCAGCTCCGGCGGCTCCGTCTCCGGCGGCTCCGGCAGCTCGAACAAGGCCGTCCGTGACGTGACCATCGACGAGTGCAGCTACGACGCCAAGACCAAGAACCTCGTCGCGCGCGTCACCGTCAAGAACGACGGCATGCTCGACTACGACTACACCGTCACGATGAGGTTCACGGGCGACGCGGGCGGCACCGCCGTCCCCGCGACCGCGACCAAGACCGCCATCGCGGTCAAGGCGGGGGCCTCCGAGCGCGCCGAGCTCGCCACCTCCTACCCGGGCTCCGGCGACGGCTCGGAGTACACCAAGTGCGAGGTCTCGCGCGTCTCCCGCTCCTGACCCGTGACGGGCGGCTCACCCCGCCCGCACCAGGAGCGCCACCGGCCGGTCGGCGAACAGCTCGGCGAGCTTGAGCTCGGTCGCCGGCCCGCCGGTGAACTCCCGCACCCCCTCCAGGACATCGGCCCAGCGGCCCTCCGGCAGGACCAGTTCCGTGTCCTGCCAGCCACCGGCCTCGGCCAGCCGGAACGACAGCCGGGTCACCGCCGTCACCACCGCGCCCGAGCGGGCGAACGCCAGACAGTGGCCGGCCGCCGGGCCCTCCGCCGTCAGCGGGACGTACGTGCCGCCGGGGCCGAAGACCTCCGGGCGGTCCCGGCGCAGCGCCAGCGCCGCCCGGACCAGGGCCGTGCGGTCGTCCTCCGGACCGACCGTGAACGGGGCCCGGTTGTCCGGGTCCACCAGGGCCCGGTACTCCCGCTCCGTGTTCTGGTAGAGCTCCGGCACCCCCGGCATCGTCAGCTGCGCGAGGGCCGCGCCCAGCGCGTGCGCCCGGATGTGCGGCTCCAGGGCGAACGCCGCCTCCGAGGCGGACCGCAGCGGCAGCCGCCCCGGCCCGGCCGCGGCGAACTCGGCGACGGCCCGCTCGTACCCGGCGTCCGGCTCCGTCCAGCTCGTCCTCAGCCCCGCCTCGCGCACCGACTTGAGGATCGCGGGCACGAGCCGCTCCGCGTCGGGCGCCCCGAAGCCGAAGGCCGTCTGCCAGGCGGTCCACGCCACGTGCGGATCGGGTGCGGGCACCCCCGCCACCTCCCCGAGGAGCTCCTCCCACACCCCGGGGCACTGCGCGAGCACCGCGATGGCCGCACGCACGTCCGCGCTGCGCTTGGTGTCGTGCGTGGACAGCACCGTCCCGGCGGAAGGCCAGTCCCGGGCGATCCGGCCGCAGTACGCGTGGAACTCCTCCACCGACACCGCCGGGCGCCCCGCGTCTCCGCCCACCTCGTTCGCCGACAGCAGCGGCGTGTACCGGTAGAAGGCCGTGTCCTCCACCGACTTGGCCCGCAGCGCCGACGAGGTCTGCGCGAACCGGGCCCGGAAAGCCCGGTGTTCGGGACCGTCGCCGCGCAGACCGAGCGCCAGGTCCCGTACGGCGTCGACCGCCGCCGCCTCCTCCGGCACCGCGAACGCCGCCTTCGCGCCGCGTGCCGCCTCCGGGGTCAGCACCTCCTCGCCGCCGCTCCGGTAGGGCCGGTAGACCGGCACGCGGACGAGCAGTTCGCGGATCGCGGTGGCGAGCGCCCAGGGCGCGTGGTCGCGCAGCGCGGGGTCGGCGGCGCAGATCCGGCCCGCGATCCGGGTCAGCGCCGACGTCTCGGAGGCCAGGTCGTGGGTCACCACCTCGTACGCGGCCCGCCGCGCCGTCGCCTCCCACTGCCCACCGCGGTCCGCGGCTTTGCCGACGAACGCGCGGTACACCTCGGTGAGTTCCCCGGCCCCGTCCGGGTCGGTGAACACGCCGTCGAGCTGCCGCAGCGCGTCGTAGCCGGTGGTCCCCGCGACCGGCCAGGCGCCGGGCAGCGTCTCCGCCCCCGTGAGGATCTTCTCCACCACCGTCCAGCACCGTCCGCCGGTCGCCGCCGCCAGGTCCTCCAGATAGCCCTGCGGGTCGGCGAGCCCGTCCGGGTGGTCGATGCGCAGGCCCTCCACCACCCCGTCCGCGACCAGCTCCACGATCTTCGCGTGCGTCGCGGCGAAGACCTCCGGATCCTCCACCCGCACCCCGATCAGCTCGGAGACGGTGAAGAAGCGCCGGTAGTCGAGCTCGGTGCGGGCCAGCCGCCACCATCCGAGCCGGTACCACTGGGCGTCGAGCAGCTCGTCCAGCGGCAGGTCCTCCGTCCCCGGGCGGAGCGGGAACTCCTGGCCGTCCAGGTGCAGCGCGCCGCCGGAGACCCGCATCCGGTCCCGGACCTCCGGCAGCCGGGCCGGCAGCACCGGGAGCAGCATCCGGCCGTCCCCCGCCCGCCAGTCGACGTCGAACCAGCGGGCGAACGGCGAGTCGGGGCCCTCGCGGAGCACCGCGCGCAGCGCGTGGTTGTGCCGGGGATCGGCCGCCATGTGGTTGGGCACCAGGTCCACGACGAGGCCGAGCCCGTGCGCCCGGGCGGTCGCGGCCAGCGCCCGCAGCCCGTCCTCGCCGCCCAGCTCCGCCCGCACGGACCGGTGGTCGGTCACGTCGTAGCCGTGGGTCGAGCCGGGCACCGCCTCCAGGACCGGCGAGAGGTGGAGGTGCGAGACCCCCAGCCCGGCGAGGTACGGCACGGCCCGCTCGGCGGCGGCGAAGGGGAACTCCGGCTGGAGCTGGAGGCGGTAGGTGGCGGTGGGCACGGGAGCGGCGGCGGGCGGGACCGGGAGAGAGGTCATGCGAACGTACGTACCCCGCCGGAGGGCTTCTGTGTCATCGCCCCATGCACCCGTTCGTGTGCATCGCGTTACGTTCGCGTGATGCTCCGGATGTATCGCGACACGCTGTCCCTGCTCGGACCGGTCCTGCCGGTGGTCTCCTTCCTCGGGCGGCTGCCGACCGCCATGTGCCAGCTCGGCAGCCTGCTCCTGGTCGCCGAGACGAGCGGCTCCCTCGCCGTGGCGGGACTCGCGGGCGGCGCGCTCGCCGCCGGACAGACCGTCGCCGGACCGCTCGTCGGCCGCCTCGCCGACCGCCACGGCCAGCGCGGAGTGGTCCTCGCCGCCTCGCTCGCCAACGCCGTCGCCGTCACCGCGCTCGTCCTCGCCGCCCTCGACCGCGCCCCCACCGCCTGGCTGATGGCGCTCGGCGCGCTCGCCGGTGCGACCGTCCCCCAGGTCGGGCCGCTCGCCCGGACCCGCTCGGTGGCCCTCGCCCGCCGCTCCGGGGCGGACGACCGGCTCGTCGGCACCGTGCTCTCCTTCGAGGGCACCCTCGACGAGGTGTCCTTCGTCCTCGGCCCGGCCCTCGTCGGTCTCGCCGCGGCCCTCGCCCACCCCGCCGCCGCCCTGCTCGCCGCCGCGCTCCTTCTCCTCGTCTGCGGCTCCGCCTTCGCCCTCCACCCCACCGCCCCGGCGCCGGCCGCTTCCACCCGGAAGAGTGCCGCCGAACGGACGCGGCTGCCCGCGTCGGCGTACGCCCTGCGGGGCACGATGGTCCTCCAGGGCGCCATGTTCGGCGCCTCCCAGGCCGGCATCACCGCGCTCACCGAGCGGCTCGGGGAGCCCGCCCAGGCCGGGCTCGTCTACGCGGCGATGGGCGTGATGAGCGCCGCCGTCGGCCTCTCGATGGCGGCCGTGCCCGCCCGCGTCGGGCTGACCACCCGCTGGCGCGCCGCCACCACCGGGCTCGTCGTGCTGTCCGTGCCGCTCCTCGCCGTCGGCTCCCTCGGCGCGCTGTACGCGGTCGTGATCGTCCTCGGCGCCGCCTACGCCCCCCACCTGATCACCGTCTTCGGGCTCACCGAGCGGACCGTGCCCGCATCCCGGCTCGCCGAGTCGATGGCCTTCCTCACCAGCGGGATCGTCGGCGGCCAGGCCCTCGCCCTCGCGCTCGCCGGCCGGCTCGCCGAGGGCCACGGCGCCCCCGCCGCCTTCGCGGTGGCGGTGGGGGCGGCCGTGGCCTGCGCGGTGCTCTCCTGGACGGTACGGGTCAGGGTTCCGGAGCCGCGTCCGCCGCGGGACGCCGCCCTCAGGCCGGCCGGCGCAGAACGGTCAGGCTGAGCGGCGCGAGCGTCACCCGCTCGCCCGCCGCCAGCTCCGGGCCCTCCTGTGGCGGCATGCCCTCCGGGTCGGAGGTGTCGACGACCGTCCGCCAGCAGCGCCCGTGACTGTCGGGCACGGCGAACTCCAGCTCCTCGGACGAGGCGTTGAACATCAGCAGGAAGGAGTCGTCGGCGATCCGCTCGCCCTGGGTGCCCGGTTCCGAGATCGCGTTCCCGTTGAGGAAGACGGTGAGCGCCTGGGCGTGTGCCGCCTGCCAGTCGCGCGCGGTCATCTCCTCGCCCTCGGGGGTGAACCACGCGATGTCGGTCAGCTCGTCGTGGGTGCCCTCCACCGGGCGCCCGTGGAAGAACCGGCGGCGCCGGAAGACCGGATGGTCACGCCGCAGCCGGACCATCGCCCGGGTGAAGCGCAGCAGCGTGCCCTCGGCCTCGCTGTTCTCCTTCGGCCACCGGACCCAGGACACCTCGTTGTCCTGGCAGTAGGCGTTGTTGTTGCCCTCCTGGGTCCGCCCGAACTCGTCGCCGTGGCTGAGCATCGGCACGCCCTGCGACAGCATCAGGGTGGCGAGGAAGTTGCGCGTCTGGCGGGCGCGCAGCTCCGCGATCCCGACGTCCTCGGTCTCGCCCTCCACCCCGCAGTTCCAGGAGCGGTTGTGGCTCTCGCCGTCCCGGTTTCCCTCGCCGTTCGCCTCGTTGTGCTTGTCGTTGTACGAGACGAGGTCGCGCAGGGTGAAACCGTCGTGGCAGGTGACGAAGTTGACCGAGGCGAGCGGGCGCCTGCCGTCGTCCTGGTAGAGGTCGGAGGAGCCGGTGAGCCGGGAGGCGAACTCGGCCAGGGTGCGCGGCTCTCCCCGCCACAGGTCCCGCACGCAGTCGCGGTACTTGCCGTTCCACTCGGTCCACAGCGGCGGGAAGTTGCCCACCTGGTAGCCGCCCTCGCCGACGTCCCAGGGCTCGGCGATCAGCTTCACCTGGCTCACCACCGGGTCCTGCTGCACCAGGTCGAAGAACGAGGACAGCCGGTCCACCTCGTGGAACTGGCGCGCCAGGGTGGCCGCCAGGTCGAAGCGGAATCCGTCCACGTGCATCTCGGTCACCCAGTACCGCAGGCTGTCCATGATCAGCTGGAGCACGTGCGGGGAGCGCATGAGCAGCGAGTTCCCCGTGCCGGTGGTGTCCATGTAGTAGCGGGGGTCGTCCGCGAGCCGGTAGTACGAGGGGTTGTCCAGGCCCCGCATGGAGAGCGTGGGGCCCAGGTGGTTGCCCTCGGCCGTGTGGTTGTAGACCACGTCGAGGATGACCTCGATGCCCGCCTGGTGCAGCGCCCGGACGGCCGACTTGAACTCCAGGACCTGCTGGCCCCGGTCGCCCCAGGAGGCGTACGCGTTGTGCGGGGCGAAGAAGCCGATCGTGTTGTAGCCCCAGTAGTTCGACAGCCCCGCGTCCACCAGGCGGTGGTCGTTCACGAACTGGTGGACGGGCATCAGTTCGAGCGCGGTGACCCCGAGTTCCTTGAGGTGGCCGATGACCGACGGGTGCGCGAGCCCCGCGTAGGTGCCCCGCAGCTCCTCCGGCAGATCCGGGTGGAGCATCGTCAGGCCCTTCACGTGGGCCTCGTAGATGACCGTGTGGTGGTACTCGGTGCGCGGGCGCCGGTCGTCGCCCCAGTCGAAGTACGGATTGACCACGACCGAGGTCATCGTGTGCGGGCCGGAGTCGAGGTCGTTGCGCGCGTCCGGCCGCCCGAACGGGTAGCCGTAGACCGCCTCGCCCCACTGCACCCGGCCCGACACCGCGCGCGCGTACGGGTCGAGGAGCAGCTTCGCGGCGTTGCAGCGCAGTCCCTGCTCCGGGGCGTACGGGCCGTGCACCCGGAAGCCGTACCGCTGACCCGGCATCACGCCCGGCAGATAGGCGTGCCGGACGAAGGCGTCCGACTCGCGCAGCTCCACCGACGTCTCCGAGCCGTCGTCATGGAGCAGACACAGCTCGATCCGATGGGCGGCCTCCGAGAAGACCGCGAAGTTGGTGCCCGCTCCGTCGTAGGTGGCGCCCAGGGGGTACGCCTGTCCCGGCCAGACTTGCATGGATTCGATTCTTCCTTCTCTGTCCGGGTTCCGGAGGTGTTCTTCGGCCAGATCCTGCCCGAAACCAGGGCAACCTCCTAGGACTTAGGCCCGTCCTACCGGGTGACCGCAGACCAAGAGGGGGATAGAGGGGGAAGTGTGTACGAAATAGCACGCCGCCACCTGGGGAAGGTGGTGGCCGGAGCGGCCATGGCGGTGACGGGAACGGCCGTCGCCGTCGCGATCGCCCTGCCGGGGTCCGTGTCGGCGGTGGACGGGACGCCCGGGCGGGCGAACGGCACCGCGGCGGGGACCGCGACCGGGGGGAACGGGACGGGCGGCGGGAACGCCGAGGCGGACGGCGCCGCCGCGCGCGCCGCGGGCACCGCGCCCGCTCCCGCGACCCTGGCGCCGCCGGCCCCCGAGGGGGCGAAGGGGGTGGGCAGCGACCCGCTCACCGACGACGAGCTCGCCCGGGCCGAGGCGCTGGCGCTGACCCCGCCCGCGGCCGCCGCCCTGGAGAACGTCGAGGGCGGCCGGGGCCCGCAGCACCTGGGCACCGAACTCTCCGACCCGCTGCCGGGCGACGACACCCGCCGCGCCGACGTGCGGTTCTACGACTACGGGCGGGACGAGCTCATCACCCGGACCGTCAACCTGGTCACCGGGAAGGTCGAGAGGTCGGCGGCCCAGCGCGGCGTCCAGCCCTCCGCCCACCCCGAGGAACTGCGCGAGGCCCTGGAGCTGATCCTCGCGAGCCCGCTCGGCAAGGGCGTCAAGGAGGACTACGCGGACGCCACCGGCACGCCGCTCACCTCGCCCGCCCAGCTCTGGTTCAACGGCGACGTCTACCGCCCCTACCGCGAGGCGAACGTGCCCGCACAGCTGGCCCGTTGCGGCGAGCACCGGTGCGTGCGGCTGGTCACCAAGGTCCTCAACGGGGCCTGGATCGACACCCGCGACCTGATCGTCGACCTCTCCGCGAGGACCGTCACCCGCGTCGGCTGACCACCGCCGCCCCGGTCCCACCTGCCGTTCGTACGAGGGAGTACGTCCCCATGACCACCCAGCGAAACCGGCGCGGCCGCCGGCGGGGCGCCGCCCTGACCGCCGCCGCCCTGCTCGGCACCGCGACCGCCGCCGCGGGCCCCGTGAGCGGAGCCACCGCGGCGCCCGCCCCACCCGCCCCGACGCGCACCGCGAGCGCCGCCCAGCCCGGCTGCTCCGCCGCGTACCACATCACGCAGAAGCTCGACGGCGGCGCCGTCTGGCGGATGTGCTGGCGCTACAGCACCGACGCGGGCCTCACCCTGGACCGCGTCACCTACCAGCCGCCCGGCGCCGCCGCCCCCATCCGGGTCCTCACCAGCGCCCGGCTCGCCCAGATCCACGTGCCGTACGACGACGGCGGGGCCGAGTACGACGACCTCACCGGCGCCGGCTTCGGCTGGGGCCTGCAGAACCTCAAGCCGGCCGAGTGCCCCGGCGGCACCCTGACCACGGTCAAGGTGCCCGAGGTCGGCCAGATCAAGGGCCTGTGCACCACCACCCGGGCCCGCGGCCACGCGTACCGCATGGCCAGCGACGGCGGCGACAAGGTCTACCAGGCCCAGGCCAAGGACCTGCTCGTCTACACGGTCAACAAGGTCGGCTGGTACGAGTACATCTCCGAGTGGCGCTTCTCCGCCGACGGCACCATCGGCGCCAACGTCGGTGCCACCGGCAGCCTTTCGCCGGTCGACTACAACGCCACCGACGGCCGCGGCTGGCCTCTCGGCAAGGGCGCCAAGGGCTACGCCACCAGCCACGCCCACAACGTCTTCTGGAAGCTCGACTTCGGCCTGGACGGCACCACGAACGACCGGATCGAGCAGTACGACTCCACCGTCACCCCGCCCGCGGCCGGCGGCGGCGGACCGACCGTGAAGACCCAGCGGACCCTCGTCACCAAGGAACTCGCCGGGGACGCCAAGAACATGCGCTGGTGGCGCGTGGTCAGCGGCACCGGCAAGAACGCCGACGGCCACGCCCGTTCGTACGAGATCGTGCCCGGCCACACCGACACCCACGCCGGGCGCGGCTTCAGCAAGCACGACGTGTACTTCACCCAGGCCCGCGCCTGCGAGCAGTACGCCAGCAACAACATCGGCAACTGCCCGGCCGGTGCCGGCGACAGCGTGGACAAATGGGTCAACGGGGAGACTCTGACCAAACCGTCCGTGTGGGTCAACATCGGGTTCCACCATGTCGCCCGCGACGAGGACCAGCAGCCGATGCCCGTCCACTGGCAGGGCTTCCAGCTCGCGCCCCGGGACGTAACCGCTATGAATCCGCTCACTCCGCCCGATCTCGCCTCCGAGAACGGGCAGCCCGATCTGGGGAGTTGAGCAAGGAGCCTGACGATCCTGCTGCACCGCCTCCCGCTCGCGGAGTACCCTTCCTTGATCGTTGTCGGAGTGGTCGAAACGGGCTTCCAGGAGCAGAAGGCGGTGCACGGGTGAGCTCGGGAGGTCTGGAGCTGCCCCCAGGTGACGCGGGTCACGAAGGGGGGCCGGCCGACCCCGCCGAAGCGCCGGCCGGAGCCGTCGCACCGCCCGGCGCGGTCGTCCCGCCCGGCGCGGTCACCGTCGCCCGGCCGGTGGAGATCGGCGCCGAGCTCGACTGGGGCGCCGAGGCGTGGAGCGAGGTCCGCACCCGCGCCCAGCGCGCCGGACGCGCCTACATCTGGCTGAACCTCGTCGAGCAGCGGCTCCGCGCCGTGGTCGCCGCCGTCCTGCGGCCCGTGTACGAACCCGTCCACGGCGAGGAGTGGGTGGTGGCCGCGGCCGGACCCGCGGGCCAGGAGTGGGTCCAGCGCGCCGTCGCCGTCCGCGAGGTCTCCCGGCGCAAGGGCTACCTCCTCGACCCGGCCGACGACAACGTGCTCAGCTTCCTGACGCTGCCCCAGCTCCGCGAGCTGATGGTCCAGCACTGGCCGTGCTTCGAGCCGTACTTCGACGACCGGCGCGAGGTCGAGCTCGCCCTCGACGAGCTGGAGGTCACGCGCAACGTGGTCTCCCGCAACCGGGCCCTCTCGCTCACCGTCCTCGCCCAGTCCGAGCGGGCCTCCGCGCGCATCCTGGAGATCCTCGGCAGCGGCGCCGGAGTGCCCTCCGCCGACCGGCTGCCCGTCGACGCCGTCGAGGACCTCGTCGGCGACCGGTACGCGGACGTGGTCTCCGTCCACCCCGACCGGGTCCGGCTCCAGCGCCAGCTGCCCGCCGAGGACCTCTTCGGGGGAGCCCGCCGCCTCGACGCCACCGGCATAGGTCTCAATCTGCTCGTGCAGAACTTCTCCGGCCGCCGCATGGTCCGCCTCGCCGAGTCCGGCTGCCGGACCCGGCTGCTCTTCCTCAACCCCGCGAGCAGCGCCGTCAAGCGGCGCGAGCGCGAGCTCGGCCTGAAGAAGGGCGAGCTGAGCCGCTCCGTCGAGATGAACATCCTGCACATGCGCCGGGTCCGCTCCAAGCTGCGCGACCCGGGCGCCTTCCAGATCCACGTCTTCGACGAGACCCCCCGCTTCACCGCCTACCTCGTCGACGGCGACGGCCCCGACGGCGTCGGCGTCGTCCAGTCCTATCTGCGCCGCGCCCGGGGCATGGAGGCACCGGTCCTCGTCCTGCGCGGCGGCGGTCGCAACGTGGTCCGCCACGGCCAGCAGGCGCGTGACGGGGATCACGGCCTCTTCGAGACCTACCGGGAGGAGTTCGAGTCCGTCTGGCTCGACTCACGGCCCGTCTCCTGACCCTCCGCCGGGGGGTTGCGGGAGCGTTGTCAGTGGCGCGTGCGAGGGTGGTCGCACCACGGGGGAGATCACGTAAGGAGGACCCGATGGCTTGGCACGGCGACACGCTGGTCGGCTTCGATCTGGAGACGACCGGCACGGAACCGCTGGAGGCACGGATCGTCACGGCCTCGATCGTCGAGGTCGACGGCGGGGGGCGCGTCACCCACCGGCGGGACTGGCTCGCCGACCCGGGCATCCGCATCCCGGAGCAGGCGTCCGCGATCCACGGCATCAGCACCGAGCGCGCGGCGGCCGAGGGCCGGCCGGTGCGCGAGGTCGCCGACGAGATCGCGCGCGCCCTCGCCGCCTACTGGGAGGACGGCGTCCCGGTCGTCGCGTACAACGCCTCGTTCGACCTGACGCTCCTCGCCGCGGAGCTGCGCCGCCACGGCCTGCCCTCGCTGACCGACCGGCTCGGCGGCGCCGACATCGGCCCCGTCGTCGACCCCTACACCATCGACCGGGCCGTCGACCGCTACCGCCGCGGCAAGCGCACCCTCGAAGCGGTCTGCGGGGAGTACGGCGTCGTCCTCGAAGCCGCCCACCAGGCGGCCGCCGACGCGCTCGCCGCCGTCCGGGTCGCCGTCGCGATAGCCGAGCGGCACCGGCAGGTGGCCGCCCTCGACCCAGCCGAACTCCACGCGCGCCAGATCGGCTGGTACCGCGCCTGGGCCGAGAACTTCCAGGCATTCCTGCGCGGCAAGGGCGACGCCGACGCGGTCGTCGACCCCACGTGGCCCCTGCGCGAGGCCGTCGCGGTCGCCTAGCCGGTCCCTCCCGGACCGGAGTCGTACTCCTTCGGGGACCAGCCGTACTCCCGCAGGGACGCGCCGTACTCGTTCAGGAGCAGCCGCCCTCCTTCACGAACTAGCCGTTCTCCTTCAGGAACGAGAGCAGCAGGTCGTTCACCCGCTCAGGCTGGTCCAGCTGGAGCCAGTGGCCCGCGTCCTCCACCCGCTCGTAGCGCCAGGAGCCCCGGACGTGGGCGGCGGTGCCCGTCATCGAGCGCTCGGTCAGGAACCGGTCGCCGGTGGACCAGAGGCCCATGACCGGCAGCGTCATCGGCACCGGAGGCAGCGGCAGGTCGGCGCCGAACTGCACCTCCGGCGGCAGGCCCGCGCGGTAGATGTCCAGCGCGGCCGTCAGCGCGCCCGGCGCGCGCAGCGGCTCGATCACCGCCTCCGCGTCCGGGTGCTCGGCCAGCATCTCGCGCAGCTGCGCGAAGTCGTCCCGCGCCAGCCAGTCCTCGGCCACCCCGGCCAGCTGGAACAGCAGCATGTACCAGGACCGCTGCTTCTGCTCCCAGCCCGCGTCCCGGATGGACGCCAGATGACCCACCGACAGCAGGCTCAGGCTCCGCACCCGGTCCGGCACCACCGCGGCGATGCCCTGGACGATGCCCGACCCCCAGTCGTGGCCGACCAGATGGACCCGGTCGACGTCGAGCACGGCGAGGAGCTGGAGCAGGTCGCCGACGTGCTTCGCCGGGTGGTACGCCGCCGGGCCGCCCTCGGGACGGTCCGACGCGCCGAAGCCGCGCAGGGTCGGCGTCACGCAGCGGAAGCCCGCCGCGGTCAGGGCGTCGACCTGACGGCGCCAGAGGCGGCGGCTGTCGGGGAAGCCGTGCACGAGCAGCACGGCCGGTCCCTCACCGCTCACCTCGACGTCGAGCGACACCTCGGACAGCTGAACCCGCATCCCCGCACCCCGTTCGAAAGGTCCTGTCCACCGGGGGCCATGATGTCAGAAGGGGTACCAGCGGACCTCGGGGTCACCGTCGCGCAGCGAGGCCACCCGCCGTTCGAATTCGGCCAGCGCCTTCGGGTTGGCCGGGGCGTGCTGGGCCACCCACGCGCAGCTCGCGGTCTCCCGCGCCCCGCGCAGCACCGCGCACCCCTCCCACTCCCGGACGTCCCAGCCGTACGCCTCCGTGAAGGCGTCGTACGCGGCCGGGTCGAGGCCGTAGCGGTCCCGGGAGAGGGCCGGCACCACGAGGTCGTGCTCCCGCAGGTCCGACGAGAACGTCTCCAGGTCCACCAGGACCGGACCGTCGGGACCGACATGGACGTTGCGCGGCAGGGCGTCGCCGTGGATCGGCCCCGGCGCGAGCCGCGGGGTCAGCGCGGCGGCCGCCGGTGCGAAGGCGTCACGCCGCTCCCGCAGGAACGCCGCGTCCGCCGGATCGATGGCGTCGCCCGCGAGCCGCAGCCACCGCTCGACCCCGCCCAGCAGGTCACGGCGGGGGAGCGTGAACCCCACCGGCTCCGGCAGGGCGTGCACCGCCCGCAGCAGCGGCGCCAGATCACGGAGCTCCGCCGGCCGCACCGCCTCCGGCAGCCGGTGCCACGACGTCACGGGATGCCCCTCGACGAGCAGCGGCTCCTCCTCGGCAGCGCGGACGGCCGGCACCCCCGCCGCCGCCAGCCACGAGGCCAGCGCCAGCTCCCGCGCCGCCCGCTCGAACAGCTCCGCGTCCCGGCCGACCTTCACCACGCGCTCGCCCACGGCGAAGACCGCGTTCTCGCCGAGCGCCAGCAGCCGCGCCTCCGCGGCGGGCAGCCCCGCCGCCGCCAGGATCTCCCGAGCCCGCGCCTCGTCCATCGCTCACTCCCTCACCCGTGTCTTTGCGCCAAAGTCTCGCATCCGCGCAGCTCACCGCGTGGATCGCCTTGACGCTCCGACGGGTCGTCAGGACCATGACGGGGTTCCCACGACGAGGACGGGAGCCCCCGAGGCGAGTCCCCGGGGGCGGACGGACGGGGGTCGTACCGGTGAGCTCGACGACCGCGACGAAGCGGCCGGGCAGGACGCGCCCCCCGCGCGCCGTCCGCGCCGGACGCCCCCGCGGCCCGGATCCCGGCGCCTGGTTCCTCGTGCTCCCGGCGCTCCTGCCGATCCTCGTCCTCAGCGTCGGGCCACTGGTCCACGGGGTGCTCCTCGCCTTCACCGACGCCCAGTCCGGCCGCACCCGGCCCACCCGGTGGGTGGGCACCCTCAACTTCCAGGACCTGCTGCACGACACCCTGTTCTGGGAGTCGTTCCGCGTCGGCGTCGTGTGGGCCGTCGGGGTCACCGTCCCCCAGTTCCTGCTCGCCCTCGGCCTCGCCCTCCTGCTCCACCAGGACCTCCGCCTCCGCTGGGCGGCGCGGGCGCTGGCCATCGTCCCCTGGGCGATGCCCGAGGTCGTCGTCGGGATCATGTGGCGGCTCGTCTACCACCCCGACGCGGGCGTCCTCAACGAGACCCTCCGCGACCTCGGCCTCGGCCAGGGACACGACTGGCTCTCCGGACTCGCCACCGCCCTGCCCGCCGTCATCGTCGTCGGCGTCTGGGCCGGCATGCCCCAGACCACCGTCGCCCTCCTCGCCGGACTCCAGAACACCCCGCGCGAGCTCCACGAGGCCGCCGCCCTCGACGGCGCCGGCGCCTGGCGCCGCTTCCGCGCCGTCACCTGGCCCGCCCTGCGGCCCGTCGCCCTGGCCATCACCGCACTCAACCTCATCTGGAACTTCAACTCCTTCGCCCTGGTCTACGTGCTGACCAGCGGCGGACCCGGCGGCCGCACCCGGCTGCCGATGCTCTTCGCCTACGAAGAGGCCTTTCGCTACGGGCAGTTCGGCTACGCCGCCGCCATGGGCTGCGTGATGGTCGCCGCCGTCTCCGTGCTCGTCGCCCTCTCCCTCGTACGACGGCTGAAAGGGGACCAGGACCGGTGAGCGCCCTCAAGGCGAGCGGACCCGCGAGGACGGGCCAGTACCTCGCCCTCCTCGCGTACCTGGTCTTCCTCGCCTTCCCCTTCCTCTGGCTGGTCTCCACCGCCTTCAAGCCCGCCCCCGAACTGGCCTCGCCGCACCCCACCTGGATCCCCGAGGACCCCACGCTCGCCCACTTCCGGCAGGCCCTCGACGAGCAGCCGCTGCTGAGGGCGGCCGCGAACAGCCTGGTCGCCGCGGTCGCCGCGGCCGTGATCGCGGTGGCCGTCGCCACCCCGCTCGCCTATGTGACGGCCCGTCGGCGCGGCCGGCTCACCGCCGCCGTCACCGGCTGGGTGGTGATCAGCCAGGCGTTCCCCTTCGTCCTCGTGATCATCCCGCTCTTCCTCGTCCTCAAGAACCTCCACCTGGTCGACAGCGTCGCCGGACTCGTCATGGTCTACGTCGTCTGGTCCCTGCCCTTCGCCCTCTGGATGCTGCGGGGCTACGTCAGGGCCGTCCCCGCCGAACTGGAGGAGGCCGCCGCCGTCGACGGCGCGGGCCGGCTCCGCATCCTCGTCTCGGTCACCGCCCCGCTCCTCGGGCCCGGCATCGTCGCCACCGCGCTCTTCGCCTTCGTCACCGCGTGGAACGAGTTCTTCTTCGCGCTCGTCCTCCTCAAGAGCCCCGAGAAGCAGACCCTGCCGGTCGTCCTCACCCACTTCATCGGCGCCGAGGGCGTCGCCGACCTCGGCCCGCTGGCCGCCGCGGCCTTCCTCGCCACCCTCCCCTCCCTCGTCGTCTTCGCCGTCCTCCAACGGCGGATCACCGGCGGCGCCCTGGCCGGGGCGGTGAAGTGATGCGACGGACCGCCGCCCTCGCCGTCACGCTCCTCCTGCTCCTCACCGGCTGCACCGCCGGCTCCGGCGGACCCGACGACGGCGTCGTGCGGCTCCGCTTCCAGTCGCTCGCCTGGCAGCCGGAGTCCGTCGAGGCCAACGAACACCTGGTCGAGGAGTGGAACGCGGCCCACCCCGGCATCCAGGTCGAGTACGTCCAGGGCAGCTGGGACTCCGTCCACGACCAGCTCCTCACCTCCTTCGAGGGCGGCGAGGCGCCCGACGTCATCCACGACGCCGCCGACGACCTCGCCGACTTCGCCTACGGCGGCGACCTCGCCGACCTGCGCCCGCTGCTGTCCGAGCGGCTCCGCGCCGACATCCCCGCCCGCAGCTGGGAGACCACCACCTTCGGCGACGGCGTCTACGGGATCCCCTTCCTCCAGGAACCGCGCGTGATCATCGCCAACCGGACGCTCCTGGAGTCGTCCGGCGTGCGCGTCCCCACCCCGGAACACCCCTGGACCTGGACCGAGTTCCGGCAGGTGGCCCGGGACCTCACCCGGACCATGGGACCCGGCCGGTACGCGGTCGCCTGGCCTCTCAAGGAGCCCGTCTCCGTCACCCTGAACCTGGGGCTCTCCGCCGGCGGCCGGCTCTTCCACCGGGGCGCCGACGGCCGGGTGACCATCCGCCAGACCGAGGCCGACACCGTCGTCCCCGGCACCATCCGCGACCAGATCGTCACCGACGGCACCGCGTCGCGCACCACGCTCGGCAGCGGGGGCTCCGACACCCTGCCCGGGTTCTTCGCCGGCACGTACGCCATGGTCCCGCTGGGATTCGCCTACCGGCAGCAGATCGCCCGCCAGGCCCCCGAGGGTTTCGCGTGGACGGTGCTGCCCGCCCCCGCCGGCGCCGACGGGCTCGCCCAGGGCGTCTCCCCGCAGACCCTGTCGATCGCCGAGGCCAGCCCGCACAAGAAGGAGGCAGCCCGCTTCCTCGACTTCCTCCTGCGCCCCGCGAACACCGTCCGGCTCGCCCGCGGCGACTGGATGCTGCCCACGGGCACGGCGGCGCTCGCCGACCCCTCCCTGCACACCGCCCGGGACGGCTGGGCCACCGGCGTCGCCCTCGCGCGACGGCTGCGCCCGGCCCCCGCGCAGTCCGTGCGCGGCTATCCGGAATGGAAGGACAAGGTGGCGACCCCCGCCTTCCAGGAGTACTACAGCGGCGCCGTCGACGCGGCGGAACTGCGCAGGAGGCTGGTGGAGGACGGCAATCGGGTGCTCGCCCGCTATCAGCGCAAATGATGGATTCGTCATTACGAAACCTTGTTGAATAAGTCACAGATGAGTGAAGGGGCTTCTCCCTGATCCCCTCCATCGGCCAGTGTTCGAACCGGCCACCGTGCCGCCCCCCACGCGGCGCGGTGGCCGCCTAGATTGGCCCCCATGACGAAGACGTACGCCGCCCTGCTCCGCGGGATCAACGTGAGCGGACACCGCAAGGTCCCGATGGCGGAGCTCCGCGACCTCCTCGAAGGACTCGGCCACCACGGCGTCCGCACCTACCTCCAGAGCGGAAACGCGGTCTTCGCCACCGACACGGCCGCCTCCGAGGAGACCCTCACCGCCGAGCTGGAGGACGCGATCGAGAGCCGCTTCGGCTTCCGCGTCGACTGCCTGGTCCGCGGCGGCGACTACCTCGCCGCCGTCGCCGACGCCTGCCCCTTCCCCGCCGCCGAGCTGGAGGGCAAACAGCTCCACGCCGTCTACTACTCCGGCCCCGCCGACCCCGGGCGCTTCGCCTCCCTCGACCGCGACGCCTACCTCCCCGAGGAGTTCGCCCTCGGCGACCGCGTCCTCTACCTCTACACCCCCGAGGGCCTCGGCCGGTCCCGGCTGGGCGAGGCGGTCTCCCGCCCGGCCGTCGTGAAGGGACTCGTCGCCACCGCGCGGAACTGGAACACCGTCGTCAAGCTCGTCGAGATGACCCGCGAGGACTGACCCCGAGTGGCCCACGCACACAGCCCGGAAGTGGACCAGGGTGACAGGCCACCTGCGGACTAGATTCGACGGCATGACGACCACCGAGACCACGCCCCGCCCCACCGTCGACTTCTACTTCGACCCCGCCTGCCCCTTCGCGTGGATCACCTCCCGCTGGATCCTGGAGGTCGAGCGGCTCCGCGACATCGACCTCCGCTTCAAGGTCATGAGCCTGTACCTCCACAACGAGGGCAACACCCTGCCCGACTGGTACCGCACCCTCGTCGACGCCTCCATCGGACCGGTCCGGGTCGCGGCCGCCGCCGCCGAGCAGCACGGCGAGCAGATCCTCCGCCCGCTCTACACCGCGTACGGCACCCGCATCCACGAGGGCAAGCGCACGGACCTCGACGCCGTGATCGCCGAGTCGCTCGCCGAACTCGGCCTCCCCGCCGCGCTCGCCGACGCCGCCCACGACCCGGCGTACGACGAGGCCGTCCGCCGCAGCCACGACGCCGGCAAGGACCCCGACGCCGGGGCCTACGTCGGCACGCCCACGATCCACGTCGACGGCACCGCCTGGTTCGGCCCCGTCCTGCGCGCCGTCCCCCGCGGCGCCCGCGCCGCCGAACTCTTCGACGGCTTCCGCGTCCTCGCCGGCCACCCCGACCTCTTCGAACTCAAGCGCACCCGCACCGGCGGCCTCGACTTCGGCTGACGGCCCCGGGGCCGTCAGGCCGCCCGCGGCCGGCCCGCTCACACGAGGCGGCAGCTCCCGTCGATGCCGGCCACCTTGCCGGACAGCCGCAGGAAGCGCCCGAACCCCCGGGGCCGGATCCGGGTGCGCAGGGTCACCACGGCGTCGACGTGCTGCCCCGCCGGAGCCCGGACGAGCAGCCGCAGCTCCTCGTTGACGTGCAGGAAGGCGCGGTCCGACGCCCTGAAGTCCCAGTAGGCGCTGGTGAATCCGATCCCGGACGACGTGATGCGCGGGCAGTAGACCGTACGCCTCCGCATGACCTCGGGACCGGCCTCCACGCCCAGCGGCGTCCCCGCCACGCTGAACGTGAGGTTCGCGCCCAGTGTCGTCTCGATCTCCTGGGGCGTGTCCCCCTCCACCAGCGTCGGCGACATCGCCGCGATGGTGGTGCCGGGGCTCGGGGAGAGATCGAGGACCAGCCGGGACCAGGCCACCGAGGACTCGGGATGCGTCTGCACCACCAGGATCAGCGGGATGTCGTACCCCTGGAAGCCGGGCTCGCCCGTGGCCACCGGGGTGACCGCCCCCCGGGCGAGCCCGATCCGCGTCTCGCGTCGCAGCAGCCGTACCGTCGTCTCGTCGACCGTGGTGAACGACCTGTCGGCCTCGTCCTCCTCGACGGCCGGCTCGACCAGCCCCATCAGCCGGTACCCGTCCGGAAGCCGGGGGGAGAGGTCCAGGGTCTCCGTCATGCGCGGTCGTTCCTTCCACTCGGGGATCTCGGGTCGGCGCGCCACTCGCCGAGCAGACAGAAGGCGGCCCAGCGGTCGAGGCGGTCCCCGCCGGGCCGGTCGCGCGAGGCCAGTACGGCCGCGCGCAGCGCGTCCGCCGGCGTCGCTCCCGACAGGGTCAGCTCGTGGAACGCGCCCATGATGTCGGCCGTGGAGCGGTCGGGGACCCGCCACAGACTCATGACGAGGGAGCGGACGCCGGCGAAGAGGAGCGACCGGCTCAGGCCCAGCACCTCGTCGGTGCGGTCGGTGCCCCCGAGGCCGGTCTCGCAGGCCGACAGGACGGCCAGGCGCACCCCGTGCCAGTCCTCCCGCAGGATGTCCCGACCGGTGAGCGGCCCGTCCGCGAGCGCCAGGCCCGACGACAGCGGGTCGTCCGCCCGGAAGGTGGCGTGGCAGGCGGCGTGCAGGATCTCGGCCCCCGCCATCGCGTCGAGCACCCTCCCGCGGGTCGCCGCGTCGCCCAGCAGCGGCTCCGTCCCCAGGCGCGCGGCGAGCAGACGGGCCTCCTCCCGGGCGTACGGCAGGTCGCCCCCGGGGTCGCCGAGGACCACGGCCCCCCGCCCGGACCGCGGCTCCCGGTGGGCCAGGGTGCGCAGGAGCGAGACGCTCGGCAGATACGCCACCGGATTCCGCTCGATGAGCGAGGTGCTCCCGTCGGGGCACAGAGCGTGGAAGGGGACGTGGTGCAAGGGCCCGGTCGGGCAGATCACCACCGTGTCCTCGGGCCGGGTCAGCCCTGCCAGCGGGGCGACGAGCGGCGAGAGGACCCGCTGGAAGAGACCGGGCATGTCGACGGCCATCTCCCGGACCTGCCCGGCGCTCCCGAAGTTGTCCGCGACGAACCGGGAGAGGGCGGCCCCGTCCGCGTCGATCGGCGTCACGGCGAGTCCGGTCCGCGGATCGAGCGTGAAGAGGACCAGCCGGCCGTCGTCCAGTCGGGCGTACGAGGCCACCACCACCCGCTCACCGCGCAGCCGCGCGAGGGCGGCACCGGCGGTGACGGCGGCGGCCGACCGCACCTCGGCGTACTCCTCGCCCGACACGTGAAGCGAGGCCATCTCCGACCACACGCCGGTCAGCTCCCCGCGGACGACCCGGAGCCGTTCCCAGTCCGTGCGCGGCGCCCGCTCCAGCGCCGTGCGCTCGCGCACCAGGGCCGACTCGCGGTCGATCAGAGCGGCCGGCACGCCGTCCGGTGGGCGGAGCTCCGCCGTGCTCAGGGTGTCGAGGAGCGTGCGGGAGCGCAGCCGTTCCGCCGCGGCGAAGGCGGCTTTGACCTGCTCCGCGCCCGCGTCGCCGGCTCCCGCGGCGCTGTCCAGGCGGTACTGGACCAGCAGTTCGTACACCTCGGCGCGCTGTTCCTGGAGGTGCCGGCGGAGGGACGGATCGGGCTGCGCGACCCGGACGAGATCGGAGAGTTCGACGCCCAGTTCGAGCACCCGGATCGCCGTCTCCCGCGCCCCGGCGGCCCAGGCCGCCCGGGCCATGGGGGCCACGACCTGCCAGGCCCGCTCGGCGTTCTCGACCCGCACCGGCTGCCCCGCGGCGTGGCGCGGTCGCCACACGAGGGGGCCGTCCGTCCCCGCCGGCACGCCCGACAGCTGGAGCACGTGCTCGTACGCCTCCAGGGGGTCTCCCAGCTCCGGATGGGCGTCGAGGATCCCCGCGGTGACCAGCCAGTCGGTCGCCAGCCGGTCCGCGTTCCCCGCGTTGTGACGGCGTGCCAGGGCCGCGTGCCGCAGGGCGGTGCGCCGCGGGCCCAGCATGTACAGGGCCCGCGCCCGGGTGTGGTGGACCAGGGCCGACGCGTGTTCGACGGGACTCCACCCCGCCTCCCGCACGGCGAGCGGCAGCGCCTCGTCGAGGAGCCGGAAGCAGGTGTCCGGATCGCCCTCCCCGAGCGAGACGAGCGCCTGCGTGCACAGGGCCACGATCCGGTCGTGGTCGGAGTGCGGAGTCCCCTCGCGCCACCGGTCCGCCAGCCCGTCGTAGCGCTCGGCCGCCTCGACGTCCCCGCAGCGCTCCGCGGCGGCGGCGAGCCTCCCGTACAGGTCCGCGCGCGGGTTCTCCGTCAGCACCCGCGGACCCGGAAGCCCGGTCAGCGGCCTTCCGGTCCGCTCGCGCTCCTCCCGGTCCCTCTCCATCCAGGTCTCGGCGTCGAGGAGCACCGCGTACGCCTCCGCGTAGCGGCCGGCGTCGGTGAGGTACGCGGCCTTCGACTCCAGGGCGTCGGCGACGAGCAGGGCGCGGCCGGCGAGGTCGGGCGCGCCGTGCTCCCCCGCAGAGGCCGGTCCGGTCACGAGTTGCAGCTTGCGCTCGGCCATGAGCAGCGCGCGTCCGGTGTCGCCGGCCTTGGCGTTCCACTGCCAGGCGAGCACGCGCAGAGCGGTGAGCGCGGACCCCAGCCGTTCGGGCAGCCACCGTTCCCGCCACCGAGCGAACGCGTCGTCGTCCGCGAGCGCGTCGAGGAGCTCCGCCGTCCAGGGCTCGCGCGCGCGGAGCACGGCTTCGAGCTGTGCCGGCAGCCGATGGCGCACCCCCGAGGGCGACAGCCGGTCCAGCTCCTCCTCGGCGGCGTCGGGCTCCTCGGCCCCGTGGGCCGGAGCCTGCGGCGCGGCCGGACGGCGCAGCCTCCGCCGGAGCCGACGCAGCGGCGCCCTCCGCCGCCGTGCGGGGGTGTCCGCGACCTCCCCGCCACCGGGCTCGCCGGATCCGCCGGGCCCCTCACGGCCGTCGGGCACCTCCTGCGGCGGGAGCGCGGCGAGGGCCTGCCGGGCGCCCCCGTATCCGGGGTCGAGCACGAGGGCGCGCTCGTAACAGGCACGGGCGTCCTCCGTCCCGGCCGACGTCTCCCGCAGCACGTCGCCGAGGAACCGCCACGCCTGCGGGGTCTCCTCGACGGCCAGCGACTCCTCGAAGTAGGCGCGCGCCACCGCGAACCTGCCCTGCACGTAGTACGCGTCGCCGAGGCAGAGGAGGGCCGTCGTATGGTCGGGGTGCAGCCTCAGCGCGCCGACGTAGCAGGTGACGGCCTGCGCGAACTCGCGCCGCGCGAAGTGTTCCTCGCCCTGGTGGAAGAGGGCGTCCGCCTCGGTCGGCGGCCCCTCCGGGGGCCGCGGCCGCCGAGGGACCCCGAGGAGGTCCGCCACCTGCCCCGCGAGCACGGGGTCGTCGGCGGCGAGCGTACGGAACATCTCCGCCCCGTCGGGACTGCCCGCGATCAGGGCGGCGCTGAGGTGGGCCTGCAGCCGACCCGGCGGCAGGGCCGCGGCCGCCGTGGGATCGACGGTCAGGGTGCCGTCGACGAAGCGCGCCGCGAGCGGAGCGGGTCCCCGGGCCGCACTCGGGAACAGCGAGGCGGTCTCCTCCTCGTTCAGCAGGCCGGTCAGACGTTCCGCCCACGCCGGAGCCTCCGGTGAGCCCGCCGCCGACAGCAGCACGACGAACAGATGGGTGAGACGCTCCTGGCCCGGCACGGGAGGGTCCGAGACGAACGGCCGGAGCAGCGCGGCGCCCTCGCCCGGGGTACCGACCCGCCCGTAGGCCTCCGCGAGACGGAGAGCCACGTCCTCGTCGTCGGGCCGCTCCGCGTTCAGGGACTTCAGGACCGCCACCAGGGCATGGGGCAGGTCCCGGCTCTGATAGACGTGCGCCAGCACGTCCTGGAACAGGGTGGTCTCCCCGTGCACCCCGAACGAGACGTCGAGCAGCCGGGCCCGCGCCGCCGCGGCCTCCGGAGCACCGGCGTCGTCGACCAGCCGTCGGGCGGCCACCCACCTCAACTCCGCGGCCTCGTCCGGACCGTGACCACGCAGCCACTCCACCAGTGCCTCCGACGAGGCCTCCGGACCGTCCGCCGCCCAGGCGCGGTCCGCCGCCTCGTGGGCCGACAGACGCACGTCCAGAGCCCGGCGGACCGCGTCCCGCCGCTGCTGCGACCCCCGGCCGGGCAGCGAGTCGAGCTCCGCCGCCACCGCGCGGCGCAAGGAGCCCGCGTCCGTCCCGTCCCACCCGGACACGAGCCGGCCGACCGTCCCCAACACCCGGGCGAGCGGGGCCTCGTCCCCCGAGAGGGCATGGATCCCGTGGTCGAACTGCCGCAGTGCCTCCCGGTCCCGGCCGCGGAGGCAGGCCGCCGCCCCCAGCAGGACGTGGGACTCGCGGCGCAGCTCCTGCGCCAGGACGCGGTCGTCGGCGAGGAGTTCGGCGGCGAGTGCGACCGAGGCCAGCACGTCGCCCAGAGCGGAGGCCGTCGCAGGGTCCCGCCAGTCCGTGCCCGCCCCGTCCGCCACTTCGGTCAGGTCGGCGAGGAGAGAGCCGAGCTGCTCGGCGGACAGGGTGCCGACGGCACGGTTCAGTTCCTTCGAGGGGAGTGCGGCGAGCCGCAGGACCCGCTCGGCGGCGGCCGCCCGGCCGCCCGGACCGGAGGAGGGGACGGCCCTGCCGCGCTCGGCCGCCCACAGCCGTGACAGAGCCCAACCGAACACGCCGCACCCCCTTGCGTCATGTCAGACCCGCGCGCCCCGCAGGGCACGGTCGTAAGGGAGAACGCGGCGGGGCCCGCCGCGGTTCCGGCGGCCGGGGGTCAGCCGGCGGCGGCCATGCGGGCGTCCGCCCGGACCGCCCCGTCGTACCGCTCCAGGAGGAGCCGGGCCAGTTCGGGGGAGGGGCCGAGGACGTCCGCCAGGACGTCGGCCGCGGCCGCGCCGGCCGCGATGCGGTCCGGGAGGCGGCCGGGGGCGATCACGTACGGGGCGACGGCGACGCGCCGGACGCCCGGCTCCGCGCGCAGGGCCGTGACGGCCTCCTCCGTGCGGGGAAGGGATGCGGAGGCGAACGCGGGCCGCACGGAGCACCAACCGGTGCGCCGCAGCTCCCGCGCCGTTTCTGCGATCACCGCGATCGCCTCCGGGTCTGTGGAGCCCGCCGAGGCCAGGACGACCCCGGTCGCGCTCTTGTCGCCGGGCGTCAGCCCGGCCTCGTACAGCCGCCGTTCCACGGCCGCGATCAGCAGCGGCGAGGGTCCGAGGACCTCCGCCTGGCGGATCCGCAGCGACGGCGGGGCCTGGCGGAGCACGGCGGGGATGTCCGCCTTCGCGTGGAAGGCGCGGGTCAGCAGCAGCGGAAGCGCCACCACGTCCCGCACGCCCTCGGCGGCGAACCGTTCCAGGACCCCCGTCACCGAGGGCAGGTTGAACTCCAGGAACGCCGTCTCCACCCGCAGCCCCGGCCGCAGCGCGCCGGCCCGGCGCACCAGCGCCTGGACGGTCGCCGCGTGCCGCGGGTCGCGGCTGCCGTGGGCGACGACGAGGAGGACGGGTCGGTTCACGGGACGGCTCAGCCCTTCGTCAGCAGGCCGCGGCGGCGCAGCACCGCGCGCTCCAGCGGGCTGAAGATGAGCAGGTCGATGGCGATGCCGACGATCAGGATGAGGATGATCGCCAGGAAGATGCCGGCCATGTCGATGTTGTTCCGGCCGTTCTCCAGCAGCTGGCCGAGGCCGAGCCCCAGGTCCGGCGAGGACGCGATGATCTCCGCGGCCATCAGCGAACGCCACGAGAACGCCCAGCCCTGCTTCAGGCCGGCCAGGTAACCGGGGAGCGCGGCCGGCATCACGATGAACCAGGCGCCCTTGACGCCCGTCGCGCCGAGCGTCTGGCCGGCCCGCAGGAAGAGCGGCGGGACCTGGTCGACGCCGGCGACCAGACCGTTGGCGATGGACGGGACGGCGCCGAGCAGGATGACCGCGTACATCATGCTGTCGTTGAGTCCCAGCCACAGGACGGCGGGCGCCACCCAGGCGACGGAGGGGAGCGACTGGAGGCCCGCGAGGATCGGTCCGATCGCCGCCCGGACGAACTTCACCCGGGAGACCAGCAGACCCAGCGGGGTGCCGATCGCGAGCGCCAGGACGAACCCGTACAGCGCCCGGGACACGCTGGTCCACAGGATGCCGAGGAGCGTGCCCTCCTTCCACATCACGGTCAGGCTGTCCCAGACCGCCGACGGGGCCGGCAGCTTGTACTCGTCCGTCACCTTCAGCGTGACGAGGAGCTGCCACACCACCAGGACGAGCGCGACGGCGACGACCGGCGGCAGGACCTTCTTGAGCAGCACCTCACGGACCGGGGTCCGCCGGATCTGCACGCTGTCGAGTGCGTCCAGGCCGGCCTCGAGGCCGGCGAGGTCGTCGGACTTCGGGGTCTTCGGGGCGGCTTCAGTGCTGGCCATGACGGCGGATCTCCCCACGCAGGTGCTCGGTGATCTCGAGGGACAGCTCCGCGACGTCGGCGTCCTCGATGCGGCGCGGCTGCGGAATGTCGATGGTCCACTCGTGCGCGATCCGGCCGGGCCGCGAGGAGAGGAGGACGACGCGCTCGGCCAGCCGCACGGCCTCGCGCACGTTGTGGGTGACGAAGAGCACCGACAGCTTCGTCTCCCGCCAGATCCGGGTCAGCTCGTCGTGCAGGACGTCCCGGGTGATGGCGTCGAGCGCGGCGAACGGCTCGTCCATCAGCAGCAGGTCGCTGTCCTGGGCCAGCGCGCGGGCCAGCGCGACGCGCTGGCGCATGCCGCCCGACAGTTCGTGGACCCGCTTGCCGTACGAGCCGCCGAGCCGGACGAGTTCGAGCAGCCGCTCGGCCTCGGTGCGGCGGTCGGCCTTGGCCACCCCGCGCAGCCGCAGGGCCAGTTCGATGTTCTTGCCCGCGGTCAGCCACGGGAAGAGGGCGTGCTCCTGGAACATCAGGGCCGGCCGGCCGCCTGGGGTCTCGATGGACCCCGCGGACGGCCGGTCGAGCCCGGCGACCAGGTTGAGCAGCGTGGACTTGCCGCAGCCCGAGGCGCCCAGGAGGGTGACGAACTCGCCCGGGGCGACGTCGAGCGTGATGTCGTCGAGGACGAGCTGCCCGCCGGCGGGTCCGCCGAAGGACTTGGAGACATGCTCGATGCGGGCGGCATGGGTCACCGCCGCGCGGTCCTCGGCCTTGGCGAGCGTCGCGGTCGTGGCCATGGTCGTCACCTCCTGGGAATGGGCTGCGGGCTGGTTACTTCGCGCCGAGACCGGCGTCGGAGACCTCGGGCTGTCCGGCGGCCTTCAGGACCTTGTTCAGCGCCTTCAGGTCGTAGATGCCGGACAGCTCGGGCTTCTCCAGGAGGCCCGCCTTCACCGCGTGGTCCGCCTGGGCCTGCAGGGTGGCCGCCAGCGGGTCGTTGGTGAACTGGATGGACGGCCACGCGGCGTCGATCACCTTGTCGCCCAGCGCCTTGCCGGAGAGGTCCTTCAGCTTGGCGTTGGCCGAGGCCTTCGCCTTGTCCGGGTTGGCGTTGATCCAGGCGTTCGTCTTCACCGCGCCGCGCAGGAACGCCTCGACGACGTCCGGGTGCGCCGCCAGGAACTTCTGCGACACGATGATGTTGGTGATCACGAACTTCTTGTCCGGCCACAGGTCGGACTCGTCGAGCAGGACCTTCGCGCCGTCGCTGACCAGCTTCGACGCGGTCGGCTCGGGCACCCAGGCGCCGTCGATGGCACCGGAGGCGTAGGCGTTCGGGGTGACCTTGTTGTCCGTGCGGACCACCGAGACGTCGCCCTTGCCGCTCTGGGCGTCGACCTTCCAGCCCTTCTCGGAGATCCAGTTGAGGAAGGCCACGTCCTGCGTGTTGCCGAGCTGCGGGGTGGCGATCTTCTTGCCCTTGAGGTCGTCCAGGGTCTTGATCTTCGCCGGGTTCACGACGAGCTTCACACCGCCGGAGGCGGAGCCGCCGACGATCCGCAGGTTGGTGCCCTTGGTCTTGACGAAGCCGTTGATGGACGGCGAGGGGCCGATGAAGCCGATGTCGATCGAGTCCGCGTTCAGCGCCTCGATCTCGGACGGGCCCGCGTTGAAGGTGGTGGACACCAGCTTGGTGCCGCCCAGTTCCTTCTGGAGGATGCCCTCCTGGTCACCGACGAGCGCGGTGGCGTGCGTGAGATTGGGGAAGTACCCGAGCCGTACGGTGTCGGCGGAGAGCTTCTCGCCCTCGGCGGCCACCTTCTTCTCGTCGTTCTTGGCCTCGGAGCCGTAGCCGCACGAGGCGAGAGCGCCGATCAGCAGCGGCAGAGCGGCGGCGGCGGCGATGCCGCGGCGCAGGGTGGTACGGGTGGTGGCAGGCACGGGAAGTGTTCCCCTCGATTCAGCTTCTGCGAAGTCTTCGTCTATGTCGTTCGGGGTGGAGCGGGTGGAGCCGTGTCGCACCGCTCGCGCGGTGCATCGAGGTCAGCACGCACATCGCGCGACACCTCCCGTGCCCGAGCCGAGGGCACCGGAGCCCACCCGGCCGCCCTCCTTGGCGAAAGTGGCGTAGACGTCCTGGGTCATCTCAGAAATCCCACCCTTCTTCCTCGTCCACCGCGGCGACGGCCTTGGCCGTGGCGAAGGACTCGCCCGCCATGCCCGCCGCGAGTGTGGTGCCGTCCGCCGGGTCGATCAGCAGGAACGAACCGGTGCGCCGGGAGTCCGCGTACGAGTCGAGCGCGAGGGGCTCGGCCGTTCGTACAACCACCCGGCCGATGTCGTTGGCGACCAGCTGCCCGGGGTTCGGGTGCTGGGACAGGTCGTCCAGGGTCAGCCGCGAGGGGATGTCCTTGACGATCGCCTTGACCGTGCGCGTGGTGTGCTTGAGCAGGACCCGCTGGCCCACGGCGAGCGGCTGGTCGGCCACGTGGCAGACCGTCGCCTCGACGTCCTGGCTGGTCGCCGGCGCGTCGCCGACCGGGGCGAGCAGGTCGCCGCGGGAGATGTCGATGTCGTCGGCGAGCCGGATCGTGACCGACTGCGGGGCCCAGGCGATGTCCACCGACTCGCCGAGGGCGTCGATCCCGGTGATCGTGGACGTCTTCCCCGACGGCAGGACCGCGACCTCCTCGCCGACCCGGAAGGCCCCGGCGGCGATCTGGCCGGCGTAGCCGCGGTAGTCGGGGTGCTCGGCGGTCTGGGGGCGGATCACGTACTGGACGGGGAACCGCGCGTGGCAGGCCGTCAGGTCGTGGCTCACCGGGACGGTCTCCAGGTGCTCCAGCACCGTCGGGCCGCCGTACCAGTCCATGTGCGCGGAGGGCTCCACCACGTTGTCGCCGGCGAGCGCCGAGATGGGGATCGCGGTGATCTCCGGGACGCCCAGCTCGGAGGCGTAGGTGGTGAACTCCTCGGCGATGGCGGCGAAGACGGGCTCGGCGTAGTCGACGAGGTCCATCTTGTTCACGGCGAGGACGACGTGGGGGACGCGCAGGAGGGCGGCGACGGCGGCGTGGCGGCGGGTCTGCTCGACGACGCCGTTGCGGGCGTCGACGAGGACCACGGCGAGCTCGGCGGTGGAGGCGCCGGTGACCATGTTCCGGGTGTACTGCACGTGCCCGGGGGTGTCGGCGAGGATGAACCGGCGGCGGGCGGTCGCGAAGTAGCGGTAGGCCACGTCGATGGTGATGCCCTGCTCGCGCTCGGCCCGCAGGCCGTCGGTGAGCAGCGCCAGGTCGGGCGCCTCCTGGCCCCGCTTGATCGACGCGGCCTCCACGGCCTCCAGCTGGTCGGTGAGGACCGACTTGGAGTCGTGCAGGAGCCGGCCCACCAGGGTGGACTTGCCGTCGTCGACGGAGCCGGCGGTGGCGAAACGCAGCAGGGTGGTGGCCGAGACGTCGGCGAACTGCTCGGTGGACGTGCTCATTAGAAGTACCCTTCGCGCTTGCGGTCTTCCATCGCGGCCTCGGACATCTTGTCGTCGGCGCGGGTCGCGCCCCGCTCGGTGAGGCGGGAGGCGGCGATCTCGGCGATGACGGCGTCGAGCGTGGTGGCGTCGGAGTCGACGGCGCCGGTGCAGGACATGTCGCCGACCGTGCGGTAGCGGATGAGCCGCTTCTCCACGGTCTCGGTCTCCTTCGGGCCGCCCCACTCGCCGGCCGTCAGCCACATGCCGTTGCGGGCGAAGACCTCGCGCTCGTGGGCGAAGTAGATCTCCGGCAGCTCGATGCCCTCGCGGGCGATGTACTGCCAGACGTCCAGCTCGGTCCAGTTGGAGAGCGGGAAGACGCGGACGTGCTCGCCGGGGGCGTGGCGGCCGTTGTAGAGCTGCCACAGCTCCGGGCGCTGGCGGCGCGGGTCCCACTGGGAGAACTCGTCGCGCAGCGAGAAGACCCGCTCCTTGGCGCGGGCCTTCTCCTCGTCGCGGCGGCCGCCTCCGAAGACGGCGTCGAAGCGGTGCTGCTGGATCGCCTCGGTCAGCGGGACGGTCTGCAGCGGGTTGCGGGTGCCGTCGGGGCGCTCGCGCAGCTTGCCGGCGTCGATGTACTCCTGGACGGAGGCGACGTGCAGTCGCAGTCCGTGCTCGGCCACGACGCGGTCGCGGTAGGCGAGGACCTCGGGGAAGTTGTGCCCGGTGTCGACGTGCAGCAGCGTGAAGGGGACCGGCGCCGGCGCGAACGCCTTGAGCGCCAGGTGCAGCATGACGATCGAGTCCTTGCCGCCGGAGAAGAGGATCACCGGCCGCTCGAACTCTCCCGCCACCTCGCGGAAGATGTGGACGGCCTCGGACTCCAGGGAGTCCAGGTGCGACAGCGCGAACGGGCTGCCGGTCGCCTCGTGGACGTTGACGACGGTGGTCACAGCAGACCCCTCTCGGTGAGCAGCGCGTGGAGCTGCGCCGCGGACTCCTGCACGGTCTGGTTCTGGGACTCGATCCGCAGATCGGGGTTCTCGGGCGCCTCGTAGGGGTCGTCGACGCCGGTGAGGCCGGAGATCTCGCCCGCGGCCTGCTTGGCGTAGAGGCCCTTGACGTCGCGGACCGAGCAGACGTCGACCGGCGTGGCCACGTGGACCTCGACGAAGGCGGTGCCCTCGCCCTGGTGGCGCTTGCGGACGGCCTCGCGGCTGTCGGCGTACGGGGCGATGACCGGGACCAGGACCTTCACGCCGTGCGAGGCGAGGAGCCCGGCGACGAAGCCGATGCGCTGCACGTTGGTGTGCCGGTCCTCGCGGGTGAAGCCGAGGCCCGCGGAGAGGAACTCGCGGATCTCGTCGCCGTCGAGGATCTCGACGCGGTGGCCTTCGTCGCGGAGCCGGCCGGCCAGTTCGTACGCGATGGTCGTCTTGCCGGCGCTCGGCAGGCCGGTGAGCCAGATGGTGGCACCGGTCACGTGGTTCTCCTGGGAGGTGGGGGAGGTCTGAGGGGTGGTGGTCATCAGCCGTGGATCCCGCATTCGGTCTTGGCGCGGCCCGCCCAGCGTCCGGCGCGGGCGTCCTCGCCCTCCAGGACGCGGCGGGTGCACGGGGCGCAGCCGACGGAGGGGTAACCGTCCATCAGGAGCGGGTTGGTGAGGACACCGTGCTCCATGACGTAGGCGTCGACGTCGTCCTGCGTCCAGCGGGCGATGGGGGAGACCTTGACCTTGCGCCGCTTCTCGTCCCAGCCGACGACCGGGGTGTTCGCCCGGGTCGGGGACTCGTCGCGGCGCAGGCCGGTGGCCCACGCGCGGTAGGAGGTCAGGCCCTCCTCCAGCGGCTTGACCTTGCGCAGCGCGCAGCACAGGTCGGGGTTGCGGTCGTGGAGCCGGGGGCCGTGCTCGGCGTCCTGCTCGGCCACGGTCTGCCGCGGGGTCAGCGTGATGACGTTGACGTCCATCACGGCGTCGACGGCGTCGCGGGTGCCGATGGTCTCCTCGAAGTGGTAGCCCGTGTCGAGGAAGACGACGTCCACGCCGGGCCGGACCCGGGAGGCCAGGTGGGCGACGACCGCGTCCTCCATGGAGGAGGTGACGCAGAACCGGTCGCCGAAGGTGTCGACCGCCCACCGGAGGATCTCCAGCGCCGGGGCGTCCTCCAGATCACGGCCGGCCTGCTCGGCGAGTGCCTTGAGGTCGGCCGCGGTGGCTTCCTGAATGATCGTCATATGTCCTGCCCTCCCGTGGTGTCACTCGAAGTCGCCGGGGCGAGCAGCCCCAGGAACTTCAACTGGAAGGCTCGGCTGCACGCGGCGCATTCCCACGCGCCGTGCCCCTGCTCGTTGGGGCGCAGGTCCTCGTCCCCGCAGTAGGGGCAGAAGAAGGGGGCCGCACGCTCGCTCATGACAGCGACTCCTCGGAGGCGCGGGCCGTCCAGGTCGCGAAGCGCTCGCCGTCCTCGCGCTCCGCCTGGAAGCGGGTGAGGACGCGCTCCACGTAGTCGGGGAGCTCGGCTGCGGTGACCTTGAGGCCGCGGACCTTGCGGCCGAAGCCGGCCTCCAGGCCCAGGGCGCCGCCCAGGTGCACCTGGTAGCCCTCGACGCGGTTGCCGTCGTCGTCCAGGACCAGCTGGCCCTTGAGGCCGATGTCGGCGACCTGGATACGGGCGCAGGCGTTCGGGCAGCCGTTGATGTTGATCGTCAGCGGCTCGTCGAACTCCGGCAGGCGGCGCTCCAGTTCGTCGATGAGCGAGGAGCCGCGGCCCTTCGTCTCGACGATCGCGAGCTTGCAGAACTCGATGCCGGTGCAGGCCATCGTGCCGCGCCGGAACGGCGAGGGGGTGACCCGCAGGTCCAGCGCCTCCAGGGCGGAGACGATGCCCTCGACCTGCGCCTCCTCGATGTCGAGGACGAGCATCTTCTGTTCGGCGGTGGTGCGCAGGCGGCCGGAGCCGTGTGCCTCGGCGACGGCGGCGATCTTCGTCAGGGTGGCGCCGTCCACGCGGCCGACGCGCGGGGCGAAGCCGACGTAGAAGCGGCCGTCCTGCTGGCGGTGGACGCCGACGTGGTCGCGCCACTGGCCGGCGGGCTGCTCGGGGGCGGGGCCGTCGGTCAGCTTCCGCTTCAGGTACTCGTCCTCCAGGACCTGGCGGAACTTCTCCGGGCCCCAGTCGGCGACGAGGAACTTCAGGCGGGCGCGGTTGCGCAGCCGGCGGTATCCGTAGTCGCGGAAGATCGAGATGACGCCCTCGTAGACGTCGGGGACCTCGTCGAGGGAGACCCAGGTGCCGAGGCGGACGCCGAGCTTGGGGTTGGTGGAGAGGCCGCCGCCGACCCACACGTCGAAGCCGGGGCCGTGCTCGGGGTGGCGCACGCCGACGAAGGCGATGTCGTTGATCTCGTGCGCCACGTCGAGCAGCGGCGAGCCGGAGACCGCGGACTTGAACTTGCGGGGCAGGTTGGAGAAGTCCTTGTTGCCGACGATCCGGCGCTGGATCTCGTCGATGGCGGGCGTGCCGTCGATGATCTCGTCCTCGGCGATGCCGGCCACGGGCGAGCCGAGGATGACGCGCGGGGTGTCGCCGCAGGCCTCGGTGGTCGACAGGCCGACCGCCTCCAGGCGGTTCCAGATCTCGGGGACGTCCTCGATGCGGATCCAGTGGTACTGGACGTTCTGCCGGTCGGTGATGTCGGCCGTGCCGCGCGCGAACTCCTCGGAGATCTCGCCGATGACCCGGAGCTGCTCGGTGGTCAGCCGGCCGCCGTCGATGCGGACGCGGAGCATGAAGTACTCGTCGTCCAGCTCCTCCGGCTCCAGCACGCCCGTCTTGGTGCCGTCCAGACCCTGCTTGCGCTGGGTGTAGAGGCCCCACCAGCGCATGCGTCCGCGCAGGTCGTTGGGGTCGATGGAGTCGAAGCCGCGCTTCGAGTAGACCGTCTCAATGCGTGTCCGCACATTGAGACCGTCGTCGTCCTTCTTGAACTGCTCATTGCCGTTCAGCGGGGTGAAGTGCCCCACGGCCCACTGACCCTCGCCACGGTGGCGTCCGGCCTTGCGGCGGGCGGCGGCGGGAGTGGGGTTTTCCGGGGTGGCGGCCATGGCGTCTTGTCCTTCGGGACTGCGAGAGGGCGGCTCTGACCTGCACACTCACACTCAGGTCAGAGGGTGGCGCGTCAGTGCGCAGCAGGGTGGGGCAGAGTCGGACTGAAAGGAGATCGCGGCGGTGCTGGTTCTCTCAGCGCGCCGGACAGATGGCGCTGGACATGCGGCCGAGGTCGACGTGCCGCCGACTCACCAAGGCAATTCCAGTTCCAGACATGACGGAAGCGTGTCACGGGACTTTGGACCCAGTCCAGCATCGTCCAGGATTTGGACAAACTGGTCTCGCTTCATGAGACGGTGTGCTCTGGGTCACGTGAAGGGGGCCCTGATCAGGGCCCCTTTGCGACGCTTCGGTGGTTCCTCCGGGTGCCTCAGGCGTACGCGCCGGGCCACGGACCGGGGGTCTCCGCCTCCTCGGCCTCCTCGACCTTGGTGTCGAAGAGCCGGAAGCCGCGCCGTTCGTAGTTGGCCATGGCGTGCGGACCGTCCAGCGAGCAGGTGTGCAGCCACACCCGCTTCGTCTCCTCCCGGTCCGGCCAGCGGTCCGCCAGGTCCCAGGCCCGCGCCACCCCGTACGACAGCAGGTGCCCGCCGATCCGGCGGCCCCGGAAGGCCGGGATCAGGCCGAAGTAGACGATCTCCACCACGCCGTCGTCCTGCGGGTCCAGCTCCACGTAACCGGCCGGCGTGCCCCGGTCGTACGCCACCCAGATCTCGGCGCCCGGCTTCTCGACGATCTCCTGCCACTGCGGGTAGGTCAGCGACAGCCGGTCGGACCAGCGGATGTCGCCGCCGACGGCGGTGTAGAGGAAGCGGCTGAACTCGGCCGACGGCACCTCGGCACGGCGGATCGCGACGTCGTCGCCCTCCGGCGGGGTCGCGGGACGCAGGTCGGACGGCGAGGTCTGTTCGAGGGACCAGGTGGTGAGAGTGATGCTCATGCGCCCATCGCATCATGTGGAGCGTCGGATTCCCATACCGGTCCCGCTCGGGGTTCGGCTCACGGCCCGGCGCACGGTCCGGCTCGCGGCCGGTTCCCGGAGGGCGCCGGTCCGCATGTTGGACACGCCCGGACGCCCTTCTCCGACGCCCAGTCCCCGACGCGCCGGCCAGTGCGCACCTTCCCCCGGCCCTCCTGGCCCCGCCCTCCTCGCCCCGGGCCGCTACCCCGGGACCCCGGCGCGGACCGCCGGCGCCGTCGAGTGGGGCAGGAGGTCCGCAGGGCGCCGCGGGCGCAGGACCTCCACCGCCACCTCCTCGCGGAAGCGGTACGGGCGGTGGGCGAGGACCCCCGCCAGGTTCCGGCGCACGCGGGACATCTCGGCCCGCACGGTCACCGTCCGGGTCCGGTCCCCGAAGACGTCGTCCGCCAGCTCCGCCGCCGTCCGCCCGTCGCGGTGGAGCGCCAGTACGTAGAGGAGCTCGGCGTGCCGGGGGCTGAGCTCCTGCTGCCAGCTGCCCGCCGCCCCCGAGACGGCCACCGTCCACCGGCGCGGCCGGCTCAGGTCGAGCACCACCCGGCTCGCGACCTCCGTGCCCGGCTCCTCACCCCGCGTCTCCTCCTCGACCCGCAGCAGCCAGCCGCCCGGCAGCGGCTCCACCGCGCACACCCCCAGCGACGGCAGCCACACCCGGCCGGCCCGGAAGGACTTCGGGAGGGCGATCCGGTCCACCGGCGCGAGCCCGGTCACCGCCGCCGTCCAGCCGTGGGCGTCCACCGCGACCGCGCGGCCGCCCACCCGGCACAGGATCGGTGCGGCCACCGCCCGCAGCCGCTCGATGGCCCCCCGGTGCCGCTCCCGCATCTCGGCCTCGGCGAGCCGGGCCACCGAGCCGACCAGGGCCAGCATCGCCGGATGGAAGCTGGACGCCGGACCGCTGACGTCGACGATCCCCAGGAGCCGCTGGTCGCGCGGGTCGTGCACCGGCGCGGCCGAGCACGTCCAGTTGTGCAGCGCCTGGACGTAGTGCTCGGCGGAGTGCACCTGCACCGCCCGGCCCAGGGCGAGCGCCGTGCCCACGGCGTTCGTGCCGGTGGTGTGCTCGGTCCAGGTCGCGCCCTCCTCCAGACAGATGCCGTTGGCCTGCCGGAGCACCGTGGGGTGGCCCTGGCGCCAGAGCACCCGGCCGTGCTCGTCGGTGACCACCATGATCTGGAGGGAGGTGTCGGCGATGCCGGCGAGACCGCCGCTCAGCGTCTGCATCACTTCGGAGAGCAGGGTCGTCCGGCGCCGCTCCTCCAGCTCGTCCCGCTTGAGGAGGACGCTGCGCGTACCCCGGTCCGGGTCGAGGCCGAGCCGGGCCATGCGCCGCCAGGACGCGTCGATGACGGGGCGGGGGGCGATCGGGGGAGTCCGGCCCGCCAGGGTCTCCTCGCGCACCCGGTGCAGCAGCCTGGTGGCCTGGGCGGCGTCCATGGACGCCAGCCGCCTCATGTCGAGCTGCGTGTTCTTCATCGGTCTCTCCCAGCCACCCGGGGTGCTGTATCGGTTCTGCACGGGGCAGATGTCCGGAGTGTCGGTGCCCATCGTGCCGTCCTGGACCACTCCGCGAGGCCCGGTTCGGGTAATCCTGCAACCCTTTGCAACTCTGGCGACCGCCCGCCCTCCTCGGCGAAGCTGGCGTGAGCGGCGGGTGGTGCCGTGTCGGCGCAGCACCACCCCCGCTTTTCCGCGCGTGCCGACCCTCTCGGGTCCACCCCTGGCACGGGCGGCTCGACATGAGGGACCCCCGGCCGCCAGCACGCGGCCTCGCCTCCGGCCCCGGCCCGGACGCGGCCCCCTGCCCCGGACGCGGCCACCAGCTCGGGCCGTACGACGCCCGGAGCGGCGCCCCACGCGGCCGCGCGCGCACGCCCCGGCGTGACCACGCGCCCGCCGCCACGCCCCCCACACCCTCCGCCCCACGCGGTCACGCCCGCCGCCACGCCCCCACCTCCTCCGCCCGACGCCGTCACGCCCCCCCCACACCCTCCGCCCCACGCGGTCACGCCCGCCGCACCCGGGCCTCAGACCTCCGGGCGTGCCCGCTCCACCAGCGCCCGCAGGTTCAGCGTGTGCGGCAGCGTCCCGAACGCCGACCCGCCGTCACCGCCGAGCCGTCCCGCGCAGAACGCGTCCGCCACCTCGGGCGGCGCCCACCGCACGAGCAGCGCGCCCTGGAGCACCAGAGCCATCCGCTCCGCGAGCCGGCGGGCGCGCGCCTCGATGCCGTCCAGGTCAGCGAGTTCGACGAGGAGCCCCCGGATCGCCCGGTCGAGCCGGTGGTCCGCGCCCCGCGCCTCGCCGACCTCCCGCAGGAAGGCGTCGAGCGCCTCGGGCGCGGTCCGCAGGGCCCGCACCACGTCGAGCGCCTGGACGTTCCCCGACCCCTCCCACACGGAGTTGAGCGGCGACTCGCGCAGCAGCCGCGGCATCCCGGACTCCTCCACGTACCCGTTGCCGCCCAGGCACTCCAGCGCCTCCGCCACCACCGGCGTGCACCGTTTCGTCACCCAGTACTTCGCCGCCGGCACGGCGACCCGCAGCAGCGCCCGCTCCCGCTCCGCCCCCGGGCCGCCGGCGTCGACCGCGTCGTAGGCCGCCGCGAGCCGCATCCCCAGGACGGTCGCCGCCTCCGACTCCAGGGCCAGATCGGCCAGCACGTTGCGCATCAGCGGCTTCTCCGCGAGCGGCCCGCCGAACGCCTCGCGGTACGTGCAGTGGTGCACGGCCTGGGACACCGCCTGCCGCATCAGCGCCGCCGAGCCGAGGGCGCAGTCGAGCCGGGTCGCGGCCACCATGTCCATGATCGTGGGGACGCCGCGCCCCTCCTCGCCGACCCGGCGCGCCCAGGTCGTCCCGTCGAACTCCACCTCGGCGGAGGCGTTCGACCGGTTGCCCAGCTTGTCCTTGAGGCGCTGGAGGGCGAACGCGTTGCGCGAGCCGTCGGCGAGGACCCGCGGCACCAGGAAGCACGTCAGCCCCGCCGGAGCCTGCGCGAGGACCAGGAAGGCGTCCGACATGGGGGCCGAGCAGAACCACTTGTGCCCCGTCAGGACGTACTCCCCGTCGGCCGCCAGCGGCGTCGCCTCCGTCGTGTTCGCCCGGACGTCGCTGCCGCCCTGCTTCTCCGTCATCGCCATGCCGATCAGCGCGCCCGGCTTCTCCGCGACCGGAGCCAGGTCCCGCTCGTACACGTGCGACGTGGCCGCCGGCACCCAGACCTCCGCCAGCTCCGGCTCGACGCGCAGCGCGGGCACCGCCGCGTGCGTCATCGACACCGGGCAGCCGTGGCCCGCCTCCGGCTGCGACGCCACCAGGAACCCGGCGGCCCGCCGCACATGGCCACCCGGACGGCCCCACGCGTCCGTCAGCCCGGCGCCGACGGACCGGCCGAGGAGCCGGTGCCAGGACGGGTGGAACTCGACCTCGTCGATCCGGTGACCGTACCGGTCGTGGGTCCGCAGGCGCGGCGGGAAGGCGTCGGCCTGCTCGCCCCACTCCCTCACCTGCGCCGAACCGGAGGCGCGGCCCAGCAGGGCCAGCTCCTCGCGCGCCCCGTCGAGGAGCTCCGGCGCGAGGTGTCGCGCGACCGCCTCCGTCAGCGCCCGGTCGCACGAGAAGACGTCATATCCCACCAGGGGCGGAGCCTGGTTGGTCACTGTGTGGGTGGTCCGTGACATGCCGATACGGTAAGCAGGTGCAGGCAGCAAGCGAAACACCCGAACGGCCCGAGCGGCGGCCCTGGAGCAGGCTCCACCGCGCGCGCGTCCTCTACCGCAACGTCTCGAAGCGGAAGATGGTCTGGCTGCTCCTCAAGGACACCGTCAACTCGTGCATCGAGTACCGGATCCTCGGCCTGGCCGCCGAGGCCGCCTTCTTCACCCTGCTGTCCCTGCCGCCGCTGCTCCTCGGCCTCATCGCCCTCCTCGGGTACGCCGACGACTGGACGAACACCGACACCGTCGCCAGCATCCAGGAGAACATCCTGCGGGCCGCCGGAACGGTCCTCTCCGACCGGGGCGTCGAGGACATCGCCAAGCCGATCCTGGACGACGTCACCCAGGGCAAACGGCCCGACCTGATCTCCCTCGGCTTCGCCATCGCCCTGTGGTCCGGATCGCGCGCGGTGAACGTGTTCATCGACACCATCACCGTCATGTACGGGCTCGACGGTCACCGCGGCATCGTGAAGACCCGGCTCCTCGCCTTCCTCCTGTACATCGTGGCGCTCCTCATCGGCGCCGTCGTGCTCCCCCTGGCCGTGGTCGGCCCCGACCGCGTCGTCGAGCTCGTCCCCTGGGGCACCGAGGTCGTCGCCGTCCTGTACTGGCCGGCCGTCATCCTGCTCTCGATCGCCTTCCTCACCACGCTCTACCACGTCTCCGTGCCCGTCAGATCGCCGTGGATCGAGGACATCCCGGGCGCCCTCGTCGCGCTGGCCATGTGGGCCCTGGGAAGCTTCCTGCTGCGCATCTACCTCACGAGCCAGGTCGAGGGCCCCACCATCTACGGCTCGCTGGCCGCCCCCATCGCGGTCCTGCTCTGGATCGGCATCTCGGCCTTCGCCGTGCTCGTCGGCGCCGCCGTCAACGCCGCCATCGACCGGGTCTGGCCCTCCGTCGCGACCGCCGCCGCCCGCGAGGCCAACGAACGCGCCCGCGCCATCCAGGCCGCCGAGCTCGTCGCCCGGGTGCGCGCCGAGGCGGAGGACGTCGACGAGGACGACCCCGACATGCCGTCCGAGTTCCCCGAGCGCTGGTCCCGCTTCCTGCCTCCGGACGACGTGAAGTCCCGCCTCCACTCGGGCTGGGAGAAGGACTGACCCCCGCGGCCGCCGTCCCGGCCGTAGCCTCGGAGGATGTACGAGGAGCGTCCCGCCCTGCTCGACGGAGCCGTCCTGTGGACCCGGACCGCCGCGTCCGCCCCGCGGGAAGTCCGGCCCGTCCTCCCCGACGGCTGCATGGACCTGATCTGGGCCGACGGCGGCCTGTTCGTCGCCGGACCCGACACGCGCGCGTACGTACCGCCGGAGACCGCCGCCCGGTACGCCGGGATCCGCTTCGCCCCCGGCGGGGCGCCCGCGTTCCTCGGCGTCCCGGCCCACGAACTGCGCGACCGACGGGTCCCCCTCGGGGCGCTCTGGGGCGGGTCCGAGGCGCGGGAGCTCGCCGAGCGGCTCACGGAGGCCGAGGATCCGGCCCTGGCCCTGGACGCGTTCGTCCAGCGCCGGGCCGCCGGCGTCCCCGCGCCCGACCCGCTGCTGCGGGCCGTCGTGGCGCGGCTCGCCGCCGGCCGGCCGGTCGCCGAGACCGCCGACGCGGTCGGCCTCGGCCCCCGGCGGCTGCACCGGCTCTCGCTGGACGCCTTCGGCTACGGGCCCAAGACCCTCGCGCGCGTGCTGCGCCTCCAGCGGGCCCTCGCCCTGGTCCGGTCCGGCGTGCCGTACGCCGAGGCGGCGCTCCGCTCGGGCTGCGCCGACCAGGCCCATCTCGCCCGCGAGACCAGGGCCCTGGCCGGCACCACCCTCGGCGCCTACGCGCGCGGGGCGGCCGCGTCCGCGAAGAGCGAGACGCCGCAGCCGTCCGGGTCCAGGACCACCGCGTAGCGCTGGCCCCACACGGCGTCCCAGGGCTTCAGGTGCCCCCGGTACCCGGCGGCGACCAGCTCCTCGTAGACCGCGTCCACCTCCTGCGGAGCCCCGCAGCGGAAGGCGAGCTCGATCCGGTTCCCGCCCTCGGGCCGGGTCCAGCCCGGTTCGAAGGAACGGATGACCTCCTCGGTGTCCCAGGCGATCCGCAGCCCGCCGGGCAGCGCCGCCTCCACGTGCGGGGCCGACTCCGCCCCGGCCGGGACGTCCAGGCCGAGGCGGCGGTAGAAGGCGAGCGAGGCGGCCATGTCCGAGACGACGAGGCCGACGAGGTCGAGACGGGGGGTGACCCGGGGTGCTGTGTCCATGCCCCGCACGCTAGGAGCCGCCCGCCGTCGCGTCTTGTACGAATCGGACACGGAACCGGCCGTCGCGATGGCAGGAAAAAATCGGTGGCGGGCGCCGGAAGGCACCGGCTCCGGTGCATCCCGTACGAGATCGAGCGAACCCCCCTTTGTCTCTCCCGCTCTCCCTCGCTTCCTCCTTCTCCACCTCCTCCCCGCTCGACGCCCACGGCGGGGAGTCCGGCTGGGCCACCGCCTTCGCGCCCTACGCCGCCCAGGGACTCGTCCCGGGCCGCGTCGTCCGCGTGGACCGCGGCCAGTGCGACGTCGCCACCGCGGAGGGGATCATCCGCGCCGACACGGCGTTCGTGACCCCGCACGACCCGCTCCGGGTGTTCTGCACCGGCGACTGGGCCGCCGTCGACCCCGCCGGGGCCGGCGACCCCCGTTACGTGCGTGCCTGCCTGCCGCGCCGTACGGCGCGAACGCCTCCTGGCCCTGGCCTGGGAGTCCGGCACGAGCATGCAGCGGAGAGATTGCCGGTGCGGGCGTCCAACGCGTACATCTGGTCGCCCCAGGAGCAGCCCACGCAGACGGTGTCGCCATGTACAGCGGGGCGCTGATCACCGGCTTGGTGGCGGAAGGGGCCACTGGACCTTCCCGGTGCTGCCCTCCGAGGCGTACACCTCGGCGGCCTCTTTCCCGCGCTGGCCAGGTACGCCGTTGTGCAGCGCGTACAGGATGTCCCGGAGACATAGCCGGTCCGGCATCGGCTGCGACGCCTGCGACCGCTCGGGCCGGGGCGACAGAAGCGGCTCGGTCGGCTTTGGCTCGCACACCATCAATTCCGCCAGAATCAAACACCTGGCCGGTATCGGGCGAAGTGCATGCCCATCCGTACTCAATGCTCCGGGATGTCCACTTGGTTGACAGTCCATCACTTCACTGATGAGTATCCGTGCGCCGTGATCGCGAGCTTGAGCTCACCTGTGTGCGGTCCTGCGGGCGCGGCACTGCTCCAAGCGCGTCGGAAGTCTCCGGCGGGCTCACTAGGCGTGCTGTTTTCCGTGTGTGGGCCGACTTCTCGCCTGCGCGGGATCCGGCCCGCCGCACGGAAAGGCATCAAGGTGCGAAGCTCCTACAGGAGGTACGTCTCCTGTCTGGTGGTGTCGGCGGTGGCGGGAACGTTACTGCCGCAGGCCGCGTATGCGGCACCGCCCTCTGGACCGCCCGGGCGGGACGACGGCAAGGGTGTCGTCGAAACGGCTCTGGGCTGGTTCTCGGACGACGAACCGCAGGACGTGAAGCCGCCGGCGGACGACCGGCATGAGATACCCAGTCGTGAGAAGCTGCCGAAGGGCAAGGCGGCTCCGAAGCCGAAGCGGGTCGCCGAGCTGACCGGGAGGCGGACGGCGAACGCCCGCTACTGGCAGCTGTCCGACGGCCGCGTGCAGGCCGAGGTGTCGGCCGTCCCGACCGGGTACCGGGCGGGGAAGTCCTGGAAGGACATCGACCCGACGGTCGTCCCGACAGAGGACAAGGGCTTCGCCTTCTCCAACACGACCAATGCCGCGAGCAGCTGGTTCGGCTCCGACGCGGGCAAGCTGGTCCGCTTCGAGGCCGCCGGCGGGCATGCGGTGACCCTGGGCCTTGAGGGCGCGGGGAAGCTTGCGCCGGTGGCCGAGGACAACACGGTCACGTACAAGGACGCGGTGTCCGGTGCGGACCTGTCGTACGCGGTCGGTCCGGGGCGGGTCAAGGAGAACATCCTCCTGGACGCCGAGCCGTCCGGGCCGGTGTCCTTCACGTTCACCCTGGACGCGGGCGGCCTGACGCCGAAGCAGAACAAGGACGGCTCGATCTCCTTCTACGGTGAGGGCGCGGACCCGGTCCTCGTCATCCCCGCGGCGTTCATGACGGACGCGCGGAAGGACGCGAAGGCGCCGTACGGTTCCGCCTACAGCGGGAACGTGGCCCAGAAGCTGACGAAGGCCGGTCGCGGCTGGAAGCTCACGGTCACGCCGGACGCGAAGTGGCTGGCCGCCCCCGAGCGGCAGTACCCGGTGACCATCGACCCGACGATCTCGATCGCCCCGACGCCGACCACGGCGCAGGACGTGATGATCTCGTCGGACGGTCCGGCGACGAACTACGACGACAACTGGCGCCTGTCCGTCGGCAACACCTCCACCGGCGCCTCCCGTGCCCTGATCCGGTTCCCGGTCAGCAGCATCCCGGCCGGCACCAAGCTCGACTCGGCCGATCTGAAGCTGTACTTCGACCAGACCCACACCACGGGCGACACCGAGGTGCAGCTGGAGGCGCACCGCGCCACCCAGGCGTGGACCGAGTCCGGAGCGACCTGGAACAACGCCAACGCGATCACCGGCGAGCTGTCGGGTACGGCGGTCGTGGTCGACAACGGCGAGGCCGGGCGTACGGCCGCCGTCGGCGCCTGGCCCGCCTCGGGGAACACGGCGTACACGCAGTACGCGGTGAACCAGACGTACGTGTACAACAAGGACGCGGTCGCGGGTGACAACTACACCTGGCAGCCGAGTCTTCCCGAGGACGGCACCTACCAGGTCGAGACGCACTACGTCCCCGCCTCGGACCGCGCCACGAACGCCCCGTACACCGTCACCTACGACGGCGGGAGCAAGGCCTACACCGTCAACCAGCAGGCCGGCACCGCCGGCGTGTGGAAGACGCTGGGCTCCCACCCGTTCAAGGCGGGCACGCTCGGCAAGATCGTCCTCGGTGACGGTCCCGCTTCCACCGCGACTTCGGTGATCGCGGATGCGGTGCGGTTCACCAAGGGCGGTGTGGTCACCAAGCAGCCCGGTGAGCTGAACACCTGGCACTCCTTCCCCGTCACCAAGACCGTCCAGTCCTGGATCGACGGCACGAACGTCAACAACGGCTTCGTGATCAAGGCCGGTGACGAGTCCGCGACCGGTCCCAAGGGCGGTCCGCGCTACGAGGGCTCGGAGTTCGGGTACGGCGGTGAGACCGCCAACTACCCGCGCCTCGTCCTGACCTTCGGCCGTCAGGGCGTCGACCTCGCCGCCCCGACCACCATCCACGACACCGGCGCGGAGCTGAACTGGTCGGCCTACCAGGACAAGGACCCGATCGGGACTGGTGACGACCTGGTCGAGTACCAGGTGCATCGCTCGATCAGCCAGGCCTTCACGCCGTCCGCCGCCACGCTCGTGGCCCCGGTCGCCTCCGGCACCACGTCGTTCACCGACACGACGGCAGTACCGACCAAGGGCGACGATCCGGACCCGTTCGGCCGCGCCTACTACTACATGGTCGCCGTGAAGACGAAGGACGGGCAGGTCGTCGCAGCGCCCACGCAGCTCGTACGTCTGCCGAAGGCCGGTCGTACGACGAAGGTGTTCGCCGCATCGCACGACACCACCCTGTCCTCGACGCAGTCCATGCTTCCGCACGACACCATCGACGACGGCGGTGCGAAGAACTGGCTGTCGGTCGGCAACAACTCCGCCGCCTACGGCGACACCCGCGCTCTGCTCAAGTTCCCGGCTCTCGGCATTCCCGCCACGGCCCGGGTCCTGGACGCCAAGGTCCGCCTCTGGTCCACCCAGACTGCCCAGGACACCACCGGTGCCGTCTACGAACTCCGGCCACTGAACCGCGAATTCGACGAATCCGCGACCTGGGTGAAGGCGGATGCCGCCACCAGCTGGACGACCCCCGGCGGTGACCTCGGCGTCTCCGTCGGTGATGTCGGGGCGATGACGAACGACCCGGCCCGGCACGACTGGAACGTCACCTCCCTCGCCCGGTCCTGGGTCACGACCCCGTCCTCGCAGAAGGGCGTGGCCATCACGATGGCTGACGAGGCCGCCTCGCAGGAGCGGACGCTGTTCCTGTCCTCCGAGGGGGCCGAGCCGCGCCTGGCCCCGCGCATGGTGGTCACGTACATCGACTCCACCACGGAGTCCACGTACTACGCGCCGCAGACCCCGGCCCGTATGACGCCGAACACCGACTACACGGTCGACTTCACCCTCACCAACACGACCGCCTCCACCTGGAACACCGCCGACCACGTCCTGACCTACAAGTGGACGCTGCCCGACGGCACGGACGTGACCAACGGTGGCAACCAGGTGCAGACGGCGCTGCCGTCGAACGTCGCCCTGGGTGACAGCGTCGACCTCCAGGCCGTGGTGAAGACGCCGATCAATTCGGACAACGGCAACAAGCGCACCGACTACGTCCTGACCTGGGACGTCTACAACAAGACCGCAGGAACCTGGACCTCAGGCACCTCCGGCATCCCCGGCCTGAAGCAGAACGTCGCCGTCGAGGACCCGACCTCCAACCAGCTCGGCCTGGAGAAGTTCTACTCCTATACCGGCAAGAACACCGGCGCCGGCTCGACCGTCATGAACAACACGGCGTCGGGCAACAGCGTCTGGCAGTACAACGCGTTCTCCAACCCGGGCCGCGGCGTCACGACCTTCGCCCGCTTCGCGTACAACAGCCTGGACACGTCGGACACGGTCCTCGGCCACGGCTGGTCCGCCCAGGTCTCCGGTCCGATCCGCCTGGGCGCTCCCCTGGAGTTCCACCCCAGGCCGAACCCGACCGAGATCAAGCTGCCCGACGGCGACGGCACCACGCACGTCTTCCGCTGGGACGCCACCGCAGGCACATGGAAGGCCCCGGCGGGCGTCCACTTCAAGCTGACGGCGAAGCCCGGTCTTGATTGCACCCCGCTGAAGGACCCTGTCCCCGACGCCTGGACGTTGACCCGTCCGGACGGCACCCGATTCCTGTTCGGCTGCGACGGCTTCATGACGTCGATGGTCGACAAGAACGGAAACACGCAGACCTTCACCTACGAAGAGCGCAAGTCGAACAACAAGCCGACGAAGTTCCTCAAGTACGTCACCGACCCGGCCGGCCGGCAGTCGCTGACGATCGACTACTTCACGAAGGCTGACAGCCCCAACCCGAAGATCATCGACCACGTCAAGTCGATGAGCGACATCTCCGGTCGCAAGCTGACCTTCGAGTATGCGGACAAGGGTCTGCTGACGAAGCTGACGGACGGTGCGGGCTCGACCCAGCCGAAGGTCTTCGGCTTCGAGTACGACGCCACCCAGGGCAACAAGAACGTCAAGCTCGTCAAGGCCACTGACCCCCGCGGCAACGCCACTTCACTGGCGTACAACTACCCGCAGACCGGTGACGACCCGAAGTACCACTGGTGGACCAAGACGATCACCGACCGTCTCCAGGGCGCCACGGGCTTCACGTACACGCAGGACACGGCGAACCCCGAGTTCACCGATGCCAGGGTCACCGACGCGCAGAACCACACCACCGACTACGTGACGGACGACTTCGGTCGCCCGGTCCAGACGACGAACGCCAAGTCCGAGACCAGCAAGATGAGCTGGGACGCGGACAACAACGTCACGTACATGGAGGAGGCGAACGGCGCCAAGACCGCGTACTGCTACGACCAGAAGACGGGCTACCCGCTCTGGCAGCGCAGCGCCGAGTACAACAAGAACGGCGTCCCCGCGCAGAGCGACTGCGCTCCGGGCGTCTATCCGGCCGATGCGCAGAAGTACGAGTACCGGACGCGTGCCGACGGCTACGCGGCCGACCTGTTCACCAAGACCTCACCCGAGGGCCGGAAGTGGCAGTTCGGCTACGACCCCTTCGGCAACCTGAAGACGGTCACCGACCCCAAGGGCGTCGCCACCGCGACGGCCGGTGACTACACCACCTCGTACGAGTACGACTCGTACGGCCAGATGACCAAGGTGATCGACGCCAACGGCAACGCGACCACGAACAGCTCCTTCGGCCCGACCGGTTTCCCGGCCGTCATCACGGACGCGCTGGGGAAGTCCACCACGTCCACCTACGACGAGCGTGGACAGGTCACCGAACTCACCGACGCGCTGGGCAAGAAGACCACGCAGACCTATGACGTCTTCGGTCGTCCGCTGGTCAAGACGGTGCCCAAGGACCAGAACGCCGGCGTCCTGATCACCACGCCCGCCCCGGTGTACGACGCCAACGACAACGTGACCACGTCGAAGGCTCCGAACGGCGCCGCCTCCACCGCCGTGTACGACGCGGCGGACCAGGTCAAGGAGGCCACCGCCCCGGCGAACAACAACACCGTGGACCGGAAGACCACATACACGTACGACAAGGTCGGCAACCTGACGGCCAAGACCGAGCCGAAGGGCAACGTCTCCGGCGCGGTCGCGGGGTCCTACACGACGACCCACACGTACGACGTACTCGACCGGCTCGTCGCCGTCGTGAACGCGAACCAGGACAAGCTGACGTACACGTACGACAACGTCGGCAATGTCGTCAAGGTGGTCGACCCGAAGAAGAACGCCACCTCCGACCCGGACGATTTCGCGACGAAGACCGAGTACGACCTGAACCACCGGGGCACGGTCACCACGGACGCGATCGGGAAGACCAGCAGGACGACGTACGACAAGGACTCCCTGGTTCTCTCCACGACGGATGCGGAGAACAACACCACGCTCATCACCTACGACGAGCGCGGCAAGCAGACCGAGGTCAAGGCGCCGCACTCGGGCACCTCGCCGGTCGTCTACCGGACGACGCGGTACGAGTACGACCAGGTCGGAAACACCACGAAGGTGACGACGCCGCGCGGTGCGGACACGGCCGCCGCCGACGACTTCGCCGCGCGTACCGAGTACGACGCGCTGAACCGTCCGGTCAAGCAGTACCAGCCCTACGATCCGGCGGACCCGCGCCACAACAAGGCGGACGTCTACACCCGCACCGACTATGACGCGGTGGGCCGGGTCGTCAGGACGTCGATGCCGCCGTCCGACAAGGAGACGGTCCGCAACGACACCACGGTCGAGTACTTCGACAACGGCTGGACGAAGAAGTCCACCGACCCCTGGGACATCGTCACCCGTTACGACTACAACGCCCTGGGTCAGCAGACCAACCGCACCCTGACCTCGGCGGGCGGCTCCTCGGAGCGCAGCATGAGCTGGTCGTTCTACCCGGACGGCAAGCTGCGGTCGAAGTCCGACGACGGCGTCCCGGCGGGCAAGTCGGTGGTCCTGGTGGACAACTCCGACACGCAGAGCACGTCCTCCACCGGCACCTGGACGACCGGGGACATCACCGGCCAGCAGGGGTACGACCATCGCACGCACGCTGCGGGCACCGGCACGGACGCGTTCACCTGGACGCTGAACATCCCCAAGGACGGCACGTACACGGCGTACGTGAAGTACCCGAAGGTGACCGGGGCCGCCACGACCGCCAAGTACACCCTCACCCACGGCACGACCACGGAACCGGCGGTCGCCAAGGACCAGAACGCCGGCGTCGGCACCTGGGTCCAGGTGGGTTCGTACGTCCTCAAGCAGGGTGAGAGCACGGCGCTGAAGCTGGACCAGAACAGCGCCGGTGTCGTCGTCGCGGACGGCGTCAAGCTGGTCAGGGACGTGTCCGGCGATCCGGCCGACACGGAGAAGAAGACCTTCTCCTACGCCTACGACGTCAACGGCAACCTGACGTCGGTCGCCGACACCTCGTCGGGCGCGAAGGTCGACGCGTACACGCTCACGTTCACGGGCCTCGACGAGCTCCAGAAGGTGACCGAGTCGCTGGCCGGCCAGGAGAAGAAGTCGACGTCGTACACGTACGACGCCAACGGTCAGGTGGACACGATCACCCACCCCGACCAGTACTCCAAGTACACCTACGACCTGCGCGAGCTGGTCAGGACGGTGTCGGTCGGCAAGTCCGCGACCGACCCCGCGCCGAAGGTGACCTCGTACACCTACACCGACCGCGGTCTGCGGCTGCGCGAGACCAAGGCCAACGACAACACCATCGACTACACGTACTTCCTGGACGGTGCGCTGCGGTCGACCACGGAGAAGAAGGGCTCCGGCACCCTCGTCGCCTCGCACACCTACGCCTACGACGCCAACGGCAACAAGGCGCAGGACGTGGCGAAGAAGATGAACGCCGACGACCACGCGGCGTACCTCGGCTCCACCACCGACTACACCTACGACCCGGTCGACCGGCTGTCGAAGTCGGTCAAGACCGGTACCGCAGCCGGTACCGAGAGCTATGTCTACGACGACAACGCGAACATCGTCAGCCAGACGGTCGCGGGCGTCGTCACCGCCTTCGAGTACGACCGCAACCGGTTGCTGACCGCCTCCGCGGGCGGACAGACCTCGAAGTACACCTACGACCCGTTCGGGCGGCAGGAATCCGTCACCGCGAACGGCAGGGTCGTGGAGCGGAGCGTGTACGACGGCTTCGACCACGTCGTGGAGTCCCAGAAGGCTGACGGCACGGGCGCGCTGAAGTCCACCACGTACTCCTTCGACCCGCTCGACCGCACCTCCTCGAAGACCGCGGACGGCAAGACCACCGACTTCACCTATCTCGGCCTGAGCGGCGAGGTGCTGAACGAGGAGACCGCAGGCAAGGTCGAGAAGAGCTACCAGTACAGCCCGTGGGGAGAGCGGCTCTCCCAGGTCAAGCACAACGCGGACGGCACGACCGAGGACGGCTACTACGGCTACAACAGCCACACCGACGTCGAGGCGCTGACCGACGAGAACGGCGACACCAAGTCGACCTACGGCTACACCGCCTACGGCTCGGACGTCGAGGCGGAGTTCACCGGCATCGACAAGCCCGACGCCGGCGATCCGACCAAGGAGTCGTACAACCCGTACCGTTTCAACGCCAAGCGCTGGGACGCCCATGCGGGTACATACGACATGGGCTTCCGTGACTACGACCCGGGTCTGAACCGCTTCACCACCCGGGACATGTACAACGGCGCCCTGTCCGACATGAGCCTCGGCAGCGATCCGTACACGGGCAACCGCTACGCGTTCACCGGTGGCAACCCCACCAGCCGGGTCGAGTACGACGGCCACGACTGGTGGGACACGCTCAAGGGAGTCCTCGGCGGCGGGACGAAGACCGCCGTGCGGCGGGTGCCCATCGTCACGATGTGGGACGTCTTCAGCACCGTGATCGGGTGGACCCCGGCGCGCACCGAGGAGGACCGCAAGTCGGAGGTCGGGGACCGGCCGGACTACAAGAAGGGCCTGGTCACCACCCCTGACGAGCAGTACGAGTACGACCCCTACGGAGACACGACCCCGGCCAACCAGAGCGACTGCCAGACCCAGAAGAACACGGTCATCTACTACGAGCCGCTCGACTCGCAGGGGCGCGCGCAGGGGGTGTGGGCCTGCCTGAACGGCGCCGACCTCAACTACAAGGACGACGAGGGGACGCTCAAGTACCCGGACCGGAACACGAAGATCGTCGGCTCCCCGGCCCCCTGGCCGCTGGAGTCGCCCGACGACTGGGCCGCCGCCCCCAAGGGCTGGGAGCCTGGGTCCGGCCTGGACCGGGCGCACCTCCTGGCGCGGGAGTTCGGTGGCAGCGGCGTCGACCGCCGGAACCTGGTGCCGCTGCCCGCCGATGTCAACCAGGTCTCCATGGCCGGGTGGGAAAGGGCCATCAGGGAGCAACTGGCACAGGGCAAGACGGTCTTCTACCGAATCGAGGCGTCCTATGCGGGGAACAGCACCAACCCCACCCTCACCGGGTATGCCCAGGTGATCGGCGGGGAGAGTCTTCCGTGGTTCCATCTCAGCGTCGATCAGTAGGGACCAGGAAGAGACAGCATGAATCAGGTCAGTGAACTCGTCTCCGCGACCGATTGGCGGTCCGAGCGGCGGGAAGTGGGCTGGAGCGAGGTCGAAAGCGAGCTCGGAACTCCCCTCCCGGCCGACTTCAAGGAGCTCTGCGAAGTATTCGGCCGCGGCGCCTTCAGCGGGTTTCTGGAAGTGCTTCCGGTGGACCGTGCGGGATCGCACAGTCTGCTGGGGCGGTGGAAGTCGCTGAAGGAGATGGCGAAGGGGGCGCAGGTGCAGGCCCTGTTCGACCCCTACGAGGTGTTCGAGGGGGGTGAAGGCCTCATTCTCTGGGGCACGTCGATGACGGAAGCCTCCTATTACTGGCTGGCAGACGCAGAGAAGAGCCCCGAGACGTGGCCGATCGTCGCGCGTACCTCGCCGCTCGAGGAGTGGCACCGGTTCGACGACCTCTCGACCTCGGAGTTCGTCCACCGGGTTCTGACGGATCGGGAATTCCGCCCGTTCTCCATCGCGAGAAAGGTGGAACGTCCGTTCTTCGACGCCTACCGCTGACACGTAGCGGACGGGGGAGCATCCCCTGACGATCGGACGGCCCTGCCACCGTACGTCCGGGGTGTCGGCCCCTCGGGGAGTCCTCGTGCTTCCCGCCTCATCGGCGGGAAGCACGAGGACTCTCACCCGGGGAGCCCAAAGACGGCGGGAAGAGAGTGATGACGCCGTACCGGCACGAGCCCGAGTGTCGGATTGTCGGGTTTCTGTTTCGGTGCCCGGTTTCATGTCGGGGGCGGCGGAGAGGTGTCGGAGGTTCACGGCGGAGTTACCACGTGCCGGCCCGGGACTCTGTGCGACTCGCGGCGTGACGGCGGGGCGCCCGCAGCCGAGATCGGGCAGGTGAGGTCCTGGATTTAATCGGTGGTGCCGTGCCCTGGGGCGACGCTATGGTGCTGCTCATCCGTTCCCGGAAGGGACGATGTCGGTTCGTCGAGAAGAAGCAGGAGGTGAGGACATTGATGACTGTCACGGTGACGGGCTCTGCCCGCATTCAGGAGTTCATCGTTCCCACCCCTGTGGTCTCCGGCTGACACCCATTCGATCCGCGCGCTCGGAGCGCGCCGCCGGGGCCACCCTTCGAAGGGTTCCCCTTGTTCAACGCTCCGCTCCACTCGTCTTCTCTTTCTGCTGTCCAGCATCCGCTCGCCGTCTACGGCTGGGACGAGGGCTGGGAGGCCGAGTTCGCCCCGTACGCCGCCCAGGGCCTGGTCCCGGGGCGGGTCGTCCGTGTCGATCGCGGTCAGTGTGATGTGGTCACCCCTGACGGTGTCGTCCGTGCCGACACGGCGTTCGTCGTTCCCCATGACCCGATGAAGGTCGTGTGCACGGGGGACTGGGTCGCCGTCGACCCCGAGGGGGGTGATCCGCGGTACGCGCGGACGATCCTGCCGCGCCGGACCGCCTTCGTGCGGTCCACGTCGTCCAAGCGGTCCGAGGGCCAGATCCTCGCCGCCAACGTCGACCACGCGGTCATCACCGTCTCCCTCGCCGTCGAGCTCGACCTCGGCCGGATCGAACGCTTCCTGGCCCTGGCCTGGGAGTCCGGCGCCCAGCCGACCGTCGTCCTCAGCAAGGCCGACCTCGTGCCCGACCCCGTCGGGCTGTCCTACCTCGTCGAGGACGTGGAGACGGTCGCCCCCGGCGTCCAGGTGCTCCCGCTCAGCTCCGAGACGGGCGAGGGCCTCGACGTGCTGGCCGCGACGGTCGCGGGCGGCACCACCGTGCTCCTCGGCGTCTCCGGCGCCGGGAAGTCGACCCTGGCCAACGCGCTCGTCGGCGAGGACGTCATGGGCGTCCAGGCGGCCCGTGACGTCGACGGCAAGGGCCGCCACACCACCACCACCCGCAACCTCTTCGTCCTGCCGGGCGGCGGCGTCCTCATCGACACCCCCGGACTGCGCGGCGTCGGGCTCTGGGACGCCGAGGTCGGCGTCGGACAGGTCTTCGCCGAGATCGAGGAGCTGGCGGGGGAGTGCCGCTTCCACGACTGCGCCCACGAGTCGGAGCCCGGCTGCGCGGTCGCGGCGGCGATCGAGGACGGGTCGCTGCCGGTGCGCCGTCTGGAGAGCTACCGCAAGCTGCTCCGCGAGAACCAGCGGATCGTGGCCAAGACCGACGCCCGGCTGCGCTCCGAGATCCTCAAGGACTGGAAGCGCATCGGCCGGGAGGGGCGCGCCGCCGGTGAGCTGAAGCGCGGCGGCCGGGCCCGGTAGCCGGTCCGGAGGGCGGGAGGGTCGTGTCCGAAACCCGCGAGCCCGGCGCGGCGGGGGGCCGCACACTGGGAGGCATGAGGGACGACGACACCCGCTACGAGGCGGTCAGCAGCAGGGACGCGCGGTTCGACGGAGAGTTCTTCTTCGCCGTCCGGACCACCGGGATCTACTGCCGTCCCAGCTGCCCCGCCGTCACCCCGAAACGGCGGAACGTCTCGTTCTTCCCGACGGCCGCCGCCGCCCAGGGCCACGGCTTCCGGGCCTGCCGCCGCTGCCGGCCCGACGCCGTGCCGGGCTCCGCCGCGTGGGACGTGCGGGCCGACGTCGTCGGGCGCGCCATGCGGATGATCGGCGACGGCGTCGTCGACCGCGAGGGCGTGCCCGGCCTCGCCGGACGCCTCGGCTACAGCACCCGGCAGGTGCAGCGCCAGCTCACCGCCGAACTCGGCGCGGGGCCCGTCGCCCTCGCCCGCGCCCAGCGGGCGCACACCGCGCGGCTGCTGCTCCAGACCACCGGCCTGCCGGTGACCGAGATCGCCTTCGCGGCCGGCTTCGCCAGCGTCCGCCAGTTCAACGACACCATCCGCGCCGTCTACGCCCGCACCCCCACCGCCCTCCGCGCGGAGGCGGGCAGCGGTGCGGGGGCCCGTACCGCCCTCGCCGCCGGGGTGCCGCTGCGCCTCGCCCACCGGGGGCCGTACGCGGCCGGAGAGGTCTTCGACCTGCTCGCCGCCGAGGCCGTGCCGCGCGTGGAGGAGGTCGTCGGAGCCCGGGGCACGCGCACCTACCGGCGGACGCTCCGCCTGCCGTACGGCACCGGCGTCGTCTCCGTCGACGAGCGTTCCGCCGGGCGGTGGCTGGACGCCCGCATCCACCTCACGGAGCTGCGGGACCTCACCACCGCCGTGCACCGGCTGCGCCGGCTCTTCGACCTGGACGCCGACCCGTACGCGGTCGCCGAGCGCCTCGGGGCCGCGCCCGGGCTCGCCGCGGAGGTGGCGGCCCGGCCGGGCGTGCGTTCCCCGGGGACGGCGGCGCCCGAGGAGTTCGCCCTGCGCACGGTCCTGGGACCCGGGGAGTCGGCCCGCGCCGTCGAGACCCACGGCACCCCGCTGTCCGTGGCCTGCGGCACCCTCACCCACGTCTTCCCGGCGCCGGACGCCCTCGTCGGCCACCCCGTCGCCGGGCCGCTGGCCCGCGCCCTCGCCGGCGGCGCCGTACGCCTGGACCCGGGCGCCGACCGCGACGACGCGGAGCGCGCCCTGCTCGCCGTCCCGGGCGTCACGGCCGCCGCGGCGGCCCTCATCCGCATGCGCGCCCTGGGCGACCCCGACGTATCCCCGCCGGACGGCCCGGACGCGGAGGAGTGGCGCCCCTGGCGGTCCTACGCCACCCGCTACCTCGGCGCACCGGCGGCGGCCGGGCCCGTCCGGCCCTGAACGGTCCCGGGGCGGAGCCGGGCGCGGCCGCCGGGTCAGCCCCAGAGGACAGCGCCCGCCCAGGCGCCCACGATGAGGAGGCAGGCGAAGAGCTCGACGAGCACGCTGGTGCCGGCCGCGCGCATGATCGTCCGGGTCGCCGCCCGGGCCTGGCCGTGGCCGCCGAGGCGGAGCCGTTCGGCCAGGTAGACGCCGCCGACGAAGCCGGGGATCGCGCCGAGGACCGGGACGAGGACGAAGCCCAGCAGGGCTCCCGCCCCGGCGTACGCCACGATCCGCCGGGTGATGCCGACCCCCCGGAAGCGCCGAGGCGGCAGCTGCCACACCACCACCTGGCTCAGGAGCAGCAGGCCGGTCGAGGAGACGAGCAGGATCCAGGCGAGGTCGGTCCGCTCGTGCAGCGACCACCACAGCACCGCCGCCCACACCAGCCACGTCCCCGGCACGCCGGGGGCCAGTACCCCGAACAGTCCGAGCAGCATCACCGTCGCGATCATCAGGAGCTGCCACACACCCACGCTGCCCAGCGTGCAGCACCGCGCGGGTTCTCGCAGGTCGCGACGGGCGGATGGAGTACGGGGCGGGGCCCGTCAGCCGGCCACGGGCAGCGCGGCGGCCACCAGGTCGCGCTCCTTGCGCCCGAGCAGCGGGAAGACGATCCGCAGGCCGTCCCCGCCGCCGGACGGGGAGACGACGAACGACGAGTTGACGAACCGCTCCCGGATCTCCGTGCGGACGAGGCCCGCGCGGCGAAGCGCGAAGGCGAGCTCCACCGGCTTGGCGAAGACCGGGTCCGCCCGGTGGACGATGATCCGGCGATCGGTCATCGTCAGGTACATCGGCGTCGGCGTCGGTATGACGGCCATGGCGCCGCCGGAGGCGATGGCGGAGGCCACGGCGAAGGCCGCGGTGCGCCGCGCCGAGACGGTGCTCAGGTTCACGACGGCCGTGACCTCGACCCGCTCACCGGCTTCGAGCAGGGGCTGGACGGTGGCGAGCAGGGCGCGACGGCGCCTTCCGTTCATCGGGGGAACTCCTGGGGGCGAGGGGGGCGCCGGACGGCGGTGGACACCGGTGCCGGCATGCGGAACCAGCCGCTCAGCCTGTCATACGACCCGGCGTCAGCTCCGGGCCACCCACCCCTTCTCGTACGCGTGCCAGCCCAGCTGCAGCCGGGTCGTCACCCCGCTCAGCTCCATCAGCCCCTTCACCCGGCGCTGGACGGTCCGCAGCCCCAGGTCCAGCTGCTTGGCCACGCTCGCGTCGGTCATCCCGGCCAGCAGCAGCGAGAGGATCTCCAGGTCCATCACGTCCGGCCCCGGCGCCTCGTCCTCGGTGATCTGCGCGCCCGCCCCCAGCCGCAGCGGCAGGGCCTCGCGCCAGACCGACTCGAAGAGCCCCATCAGCGACTCGAGGAGTCCGCTGGCGTGCACGACGATCGCCGCCGGCTCGGCGCCGCGTCCGGTCAGCGGGACCATGGCGAGGGAGCGGTCGGCGACCACCAGCTTGGTGGGGACGCGGTCGGCGACCCGGATGAGCTCGTCGCGGCCCAGCGCCGCCGAGAGCTCCAGCAGCCCGGACGGGAGGGTCAGCACCTCGCGCTCGATCACCACCCGGTAGCGGACCCCGCGTCCGGCCGCCTGCTCCTCGGCGTCGTTCTCCATCCCGGTGACCGCGATCGGCTTCCCGGTGACGAGGGCGCAGACCTCCTCGGCGGCGCCCAGCTGGAGCTGGAGGAAGCGGTGGGTGACGGCGCTCGCACCGGTCACCACCTCCACCAGGTCGTGCACGGCGACGGCCGCGGCCTCCGCCCGGTACTCCTCGGCGAGCAGCGCGGCCGCCAGTTCCGCCTGCTCCAGCTCGTGGCGCTGCTGGGTCAGCAGCGCCCCCAGCGCCACGCCGGGAGGCGCCGCCACCCACCGGCCGGTGCGGGCCGAGGACTGGGCGGCCAGGCCCTGGGACTCCAGCCGGCGCAGGGCCCGCTCGGTCTCCTGCTCGGGCAGCGCGAGCCGGTGGGCGAGGTCGGCGACCTCCGCCGCGCCCAGCGCGACGAGCGCGCGGTAGGCGGACTCCTGGCGCTCGTCGAGTCCTATCGCTCCCAGCATGGATGCCCCACCCCTCGCCGTACCCCGGGCGGGCGCTCCGGATCTTCCCGGGGCGTTCGCCGGAGGCATTCGTTCCGTTGGTGACCTGGCGGGAAACGGCCACGGCGCATTCCCGCCTCGCCCATCATCCCTGTACCGCCCTCACCTCTGCCAATGTGGCGCCACCGCAGCACCAACAGCCTTCGGAGAAGGGGCCTTTGCGCCCTTTTTCCGGATTCAGATGGGGAGAGCGATGCGTCCGATTTCGCGTACGGCCCTGGGGGCGGCGACCGCCGCCGTCCTGGTCGTCACCGCGGTCGCGCCGTCCATGGCCGACGAGCCGCAGGACCGTGCGACCGCCGAGCGACCGCTGGTCGGCAGCGGGGCCCCGGCCCGCGCCGGGGAGGGGGCCGGCCGGGCCGCCACGGTGACCCTCGTCACCGGCGACCGCGTCCTGGTCACCCACGACGCCGCCGGCGCCCCGGCGGCCACCGTCCTGCCCCGCGAGGACGGCACCGTCCCCCTCGTCCAGACCCGCCGCTCCGGGCAGGACCTGTACGTCTACCCCGAGGCCGCCACCGACGCGCTCGCCGCCGGACGCGTCGACGAGGAGCTCTTCAACGTCACCGGACTCGTCCGCCAGGGCTACGACGACGCGGCCACCGCCACCCTGCCCCTCATCGCGGTCTACGGCTCCGACCTCGCCCGCTCGGTCCCCGCCGCCCCGCGCGGCGCCCGCCGCGGCCAGGTCCTCAGGGCCGTCGACGGCGTCGCCCTCAAGGCCGACAAGAAGCAGGCCGCCACCTTCTGGACCGACGTCACCGCCCCCGCCGCCCGCTCCGCCTCCGGGCTGCGCAAGCTCTGGCTCGACCGCAAGGTCCAGGCCACCCTGGAGCGGTCGACGAAGCAGGTCCACGCCCCCGAGGCATGGGCCGCCGGCTACGACGGCACCGGCACCGAGGTCGCCGTCCTCGACACCGGCGCCGACGCCGAACACCCCGACCTCAAGGGCCGCATCGCCGCCTCGGAGAACTTCACCGACTCCGAGACCACCGACGACCACCAGGGCCACGGCACCCACACCCTCTCCACCGTCGGCGGCTCCGGCGCCGCGAGCGACGGGAGGAAGAAGGGCGTCGCACCCGGCACGCGGCTCCTCAACGGCAAGGTCCTCGACGACTCCGGCTCCGGCGCCGCCTCCTGGATCATCGCCGGCATGGAGTGGGCCGTCGCCCAGGGAGCCGACGTGGTCTCCATGAGCCTCGGCAGCCCCGTCCCCACCGACTGCACCGACCCGATGAGCGTCGCCGCCGAGGAACTCGCCCGGAACGAGGGCACGTTGTTCGTCATCGCCGCCGGCAACTCGGGCCCGACGCTCCACACGGTCTCCTCGCCCGGCTGCGCCCCCGGCGTGCTCACCGTCGGCGCCACCGACCGCGACGACTCCACCGCGTACTTCTCCAGCCGCGGCCCGACGATCGTCACCCACACCCTCAAGCCCGAGATAGCCGCGCCGGGCGTCGGCATCTCCGCCGCCGCGGCCGGCGGCCGCGGCGTGTACGCCTACCGGTCCATGTCCGGCACGTCGATGGCCACCCCGCACGTCGCGGGCGCCGCCGCCATCGTCAAGCAGCGCCACCCCGACTGGACCGCCCAGCAGATCAAGGCCGCCCTCGTCTCCTCCGCCGAGAGCGACCTCCCCGGCGACGTCCGCGAGGTCGGCGGCGGCCGGCTCGACGTCAAGGCCGCGATCGACCAGACGGTCCTCGGCGCCCCCGCCGTCCAGGCCGGCACCTACGCCTGGCCGCAGGACCGCAGCGACCGCACCACGGTCTCCGTGCCCTACACCAACACCTCCGCCGCCCCCGTCACCCTGCGGCTCGCCGTCGAGAAGGTCACCGGCAACGACGGCTCCGCCGTCCGGCCGCGGACGTCCTCCGGGGGGACCCCCGCCACCGTCGCCCGCCTCGGCGCGCGCACCGTCACCGTCCCCGCCGGAGCGACCGTCCGGGTCCCGCTGGAGATCGCCCCCGACGCCCGCCTGGAGCCCGCCCAGTACGGCGACGTCACGGGCCGCGTCCTCGCCACCGGCCCCGGCGGCGTCCACGTCTCCACCCCCTTCTCGCTCTACGTCGAGCCCGAGACCGTCACCCTCCGCGTGAAGCTGATCGACCGTCTGGGAGCGCCCGCGACCGGCGCCTCCTCCCTCGACGTCATCGGCACCGACGACGCCGGCGGCGAGCGGCGGTTCAACGACGGGGCGGCCGACCAGGTCTACCGCCTGCGCCCCGGCAGCTACTTCCTCTCCTCCTTCGTCACCACGCCCGACGCGGGCGAGGGCGCCCGGCTCACCGACTCCCTCACCTACCTCGGCCGCCCGCAGCTGGAGCTGAGCAAGGACACCACGGTCGTCCTCGACGCCCGCAAGGCCCACGAGCTGTCCGTCCGGACCGACCGTCCCTCCGAACTCCGCGGCGCCACCCTCGCGTTCGCGCGCTCCTGGGGCGACGTCTGGCTGCACGCCGGGACCGCCGCCGGCCCGCGCACCCTCCGCAGCTACTACGCCTCGGTCGAAGGCGGCGCCGACGAGGGCGAGTTCGAGTTCGGCAGCTACTGGCGCGCCGCCGCCCCGCAGATCACCTCGCTGCGGACCGCCGACGGCCTGACCCTGCACCCGCTCACCGCCTCCGTCGCCTCCGACAACCTCGACGGCACCGGCTCCGCGCGCCTCGTCGACGCCGGCACCGGCACCCCCGAGGAGCTCGCCGCCGCCGGGGTCCGGGGCCGCGTCGCCCTCGTCCGGCTGCCGGACGACACCACCGGCGCGGGCACCCTCGCCCGCAACGCCAAGGCCGCCGGAGCCGTCGCCGTCGTCACGTACCACCAGGCACCCGGCCGCTGGTACCCGAGCGGCGGGTTCACCGGCCTCGGCCTGCCGGTCCTCTCCGTCCCCGCCGACGAGGCGGCCGCCCTCCGCGGCCGGCTGGCGGCCGGCGAGGTCACCCTCGCCTGGAGGGCCACCGCCAGGAGCCCGTACGTCTACAACCTCGCGTTCCCCGAGACCCGGGCGATCCGGGACGACCGGAGCTACCGGGTCCGCGACGCCCGGCTCGGCCGCACCGAGGCCACCTACGGCTCCGCGGGCGTCGCCACCGACTTCGTGGACTTCCCGGCCGCGCGCCGCCCCGACGGGGTGCGGATCGGCTTCGGCTCGCTGGAGACGGTGCCCGCCCCCGGCACCCGCACCGAGCTCTACTCGGCCGGCGACACGGTCTGGGAGCCGATGGTCGGCAGCAGCTTCCCCTTCGGCGAGATCATGGTCGCCACCCCGCGCGCCTACACCGCCGGAGAGCGGCGCGCCGAGCACTGGTACGACGGTGTCCTCGCCCCCACCGCCCCGCGCGACGGAGCCGGCGAGCCCGTCCTGGTCGCCGAGCGACAGGGCGACCTCATCGGCTTCGCGGACGCCATGTGGGGCGACAACACCCACCACGCCGTGCCCGGCTCCTTCGGGGACATCGGCAGCCTCAGGCTCAGCCGCGACGGCGAGGTCCTCGGCGAGACCGGATGGCCGTTCGGCGTCTTCGAGGTACCGGCCGAAGCCGGGACGTACACGCTCGAACAGAACACCACCAAGATCGGCAGCAGGGTGTGGGAACGCTCCACCGCCGTCAATTCGGTATGGAAATTCACCTCCAAGGCTGACGAGAGCGTCTATTCTCAGGGCATCCCGATTCTCTTCCCCCGGTACGACCTTCCGGAGGACGGACTCAAGACCCTCGCCGCGACCGACGGCCAGCAGATCGGCCTCACCGCGACGGGTCACGCGGGCTACACACCCGCTGCGCTCACCTCGGCCAGGCTCTCGTACTCCTACGACGGGGGCACGACCTGGACCGAAGCGCGGGTCTCCCAGCAGGGCGGCGGCTGGACCGCGACCGTGAACCACGCGGACGCGACCGGCAGGCAGGTCACGCTGAGGACCGAACTGACGGACGCCCACGGCAACTCCGTCACCCAGACCGTGGTCCGCGCTTACGACGTGCGCTGATCACGCCGGTCCGCCGGGCGTCCTTCCCGTGGGGGGTGGGGCCGCCCGGCGGACCACTTTCCCGTGGACCACCCGTTTGCAGCAGCGGTTTCCCGATGTCCCGTTTTCGGACGCCGTACGCGGTGGACAATAAGGGCATGACTCAGCAGGGGGACGACTGGTGGGACGAGCTCTACGACGACGCGGCGCCGGACACGGCCCCGACGGTCCCGGGTGACACGCTCGACGACCACTTCGACACCGCGACGCGCGCCACGACCGGCCCGCCGGACCCGCCGCCGGCGCCCGGCCCGCCACCACCCGTCCCCACCGCCCCACCACCCGTCCCCGCCGCGCCGGCCCCCGTCCGCGCGCCGGCCCCCGTGCCCGCGCGGGCGCCCTGGGAGGTGCCCGAGGAGGGCCCCCGGACCTTCCCGGCCCCGCCCTCCCCGCCCACCGAGGCGGAGACGGTCCAGGTCCGCGTCCCCTCCGCCCCGGACGCGGACGCGTGGGACGTCCCGGAGGCCGATCCGGAGGACGACGACGCCGCCGGGCCGGACGCCCCGCCCGGCGCCGACCTCACCGTCGAGGTCGCCGTGCCCGTGGACCTTCCCCGGCCGCGCACCGGCTTCGTCGGGAGCAGACCCCCCACCTACGAGTCCGAACCCACCGCCCTGCCCGTCGCCCGCCCCGGCGAACTGGCGGAACTCGTCGCCGACACCGTCCTCGACGGCGCGCGCTACGGCACCTGCACCGTCCGGGCCGCCTCCACGCGCGGCGACTCCGCCCGCTACCGGGGCGAACCCCGCAGGGACGCCCTGCTCACCGCCCGCTTCGGCCACGACGAGACCGCGCTCGTCCTCGTCGCCGTCGCCGCCGGCTCCCGCGCCGCCGAGGACGCCCACCTGGCCGCCGCCGACGCCTGCCACTGGATCGCCGAGGCCGTCTGCCGCAGCCACGCCCGGCTCTCCGAGGACATCAGGTCCGGCCGCCGCGGCGACCTCAAGTCCGGGCTGCACCGGCTCACCGACCGCACGTACGGCAAGCTCAGGGCCCGCGCCGCCGAGCGGGGCCTCGCCTCCGACGAGTACACCGCGACCCTCCGCTGCCTGCTGCTGCCCGCCGACCCCGAGTGCCGCACCCGGGTCTTCTTCGGCATCGGCGGCGGCGGTCTCTTCCGGCTCCGCGACGGCTCGTGGCAGGACCTCGAACCGCTCCTGCCCGAAGCCGCCGCCGTCGGCGCACCCGTCGTCGGCTTCGGATCGCCGCCGCCCGCCGCAGCCCCGGAGGCGACCGAGGAGGGCGACCGGCTCACCATGGACCTCGGCATCACCACCGCCCCCGGACCGCTCGTCGAGGACCCCGTGCCGCCGCCCTCCGAGCCGTTCCGCTTCCGCGCCTCCGTCGCCCGCCCCGGCGACACCCTGCTCCTCGCCTCCCCGGGCCTCGCCGAGCCGATGCGCGGCGAACCGGCCCTGGCGCACGCGCTCGCCGACCGCTGGGCGGGCCAGGAGGCGCCCGGTCTCGCCGCCTTCCTCGCCGACACGCAGCTGAGGGTGACCGGCTACGCCGACGACCGCACGGGGGTCGCCGTCTGGGAGGCGTAACGCGCCGGGCCGTGTGTTGATGGAGCCATGGCCAAACAGAACGTGGCGGAACAGTTCGTCGACATCCTCGTGCGCGCGGGCGTCCGCCGCCTGTACGGCGTGGTCGGCGACAGCCTGAACCCGGTCGTCGACGCCATCCGCCGCACCCCCGACATCGACTGGGTGCAGGTGCGGCACGAGGAGGTCGCGGCCTTCGCCGCGGGCGCCGAGGCCCAGATCACCGGCGGCCTCGCCGCCTGCGCGGGCTCCTGCGGGCCGGGCAACCTGCACCTGATCAACGGCCTGTACGACGCCCACCGCTCGATGGCCCCCGTCCTGGCCCTCGCCTCGCACATCCCGTCCGGCGAGATCGGCCTCGGCTACTTCCAGGAGACCCATCCGGACCAGCTGTTCCGGGAGTGCAGTCACTACAGCGAGCTCATCTCCAGCCCCCGGCAGATGCCCCGGCTCCTCCACACGGCCATCCAGCACGCCGTCGGCCGGGGCGGCGTCAGCGTCGTCTCGCTGCCCGGCGACATCGCCTCCCAGCCGGCCCCGGAGAAGACGTCCGGGTCCGCCCTCGTCACCTCCCGGCCCACCGTCCGGCCCGGCGACGGCGAGATCGAGGCGCTGGTCCGGATGATCGACGAAGCCGATCGGGTGACGCTCTTCTGCGGCAGCGGCACGGCCGGCGCGCACGCCGAGGTGATGCAGTTCGCCGAGCGGCTGAAGTCGCCGGTGGGCCACGCCCTGCGCGGCAAGGAGTGGATCCAGTACGACAACCCGTACGACGTCGGCATGAGCGGGCTGCTCGGATACGGCGCCGCCTACGAGGCCACGCACGAGTGCGACCTGCTGATCCTGCTCGGCACCGACTTCCCGTACAACGCCTTCCTGCCCGACGACGTCAAGATCGTCCAGGTGGACGTCCGGCCCGAGCGGCTCGGCCGCCGCTCCCGGCTCGACCTCGCCGTCTGGGGAGACGTGCGCGAGACCCTGCGCTGCGTCACCCCGCGCGTCCGGGCCAAGACCGACCGGCGCTTCCTCGACAAGATGCTGAAGAAGCACGCCGACGCCCTGGAGGGCGTGGTCAGGGCGTACACCCGCAAGGTCGAGAAGCACGTCCCCGTCCACCCCGAGTACGTGGCCTCCGTGATCGACGAACTCGCCGACGAAGAAGCCGTGTTCACCGTCGACACCGGCATGTGCAACGTCTGGGCCGCCCGCTACCTCACGCCGAACGGGCGGCGCAGGATCATCGGCTCCTTCACCCACGGCTCCATGGCGAACGCCCTGCCGCAGGCCATCGGGGCCCAGTTCGTCGACCGGAACCGGCAGGTCGTCTCGCTCTCCGGCGACGGCGGGTTCTCCATGCTGATGGGCGACTTCCTCACGCTGGTCCAGTACGACCTGCCCGTGAAGGTCGTCGTCTTCGACAACTCCTCGCTCGGGATGGTCGAACTGGAGATGCTCGTCTCCGGGATCCCCTCCTACGGCACCACGAACAAGAACCCCGACTTCGCGGCCATCGCCCGCGCCGCGGGTGCCTACGGCGTGCGGGTCGAGAAGCCCAAGCAGCTCGCGGGCGCCCTCAGGGACGCCTTCCGGCACAAGGGCCCCGCGCTCGTCGACGTCGTCACCGACCCCAACGCGCTCTCCATCCCGCCCCGGATCAGCGCCGAGATGGTGACCGGCTTCGCCCTCTCCGCGGGCAAGATCGTCCTCGACGGCGGCGTGGGACGGATGCTCCAGATGGCCCGCTCCAACCTGCGGAACGTGCCCCGCCCCTGAGGGAATGCGGGCGCCCCGGCGGGGCATGCATCCCGTGAGCCCGTTCGACGACGCTTGGTGGGGGATATGGCCGGGGAGGCGCGACAGCCGACTCAACTGCTCAGGAAGGTGGGAGGGGCGGATCTGACCGCGGTGCCGGAAGTGCGGCACGCCTTACGCGAGATGCTGCGGAAATGGGGCGGGCCCGGCGCCTCCGACGTGGCCGAGCTGCTCACCAGCGAACTGGTGACCAACGCCCTGGTCCACACCGGCCACGGCGCCGTCGTGACCGCGACGGTCGTCCCCGAGCAGCTCAGGGTCGAGGTCCGGGACTTCGTCCCCGGCCTGGAGGCACCGGACGCACCGCCCGCCGACGACGGTACGCACGGCAGAGGACTCGTCCTCGTCCAGGCCCTGGCCGACTCCTGGGGCGTCGAGGACAACGCGGTGGGCAAGGTCGTGTGGTTCGAACTGAACGGTGGGGCCGCCTGAGAAGGCGGCCCCACCGGTTTTCACGGGGTTCCCGCGGACGCGGGCTCAGCCGAACTGCTGCTCCAGGTCCTTGAGCTTGCGCTCCAGGGAGTCGAGCCGGGGCAGCGTCTGGGTGTCGTCCTCGGCGGTGAGGTCCACCGTCCGGGAGTCGGCCGTGCGGGACTCAGCGCCCCTCACGGCTTGCAGGGAGGGCCGGGGTCGAAGCGGCAGCTGTCCGGGGTCCGCTATGGCGGGCTCGGGGGGGGGGGGGGGGGGGGGGGGGGGGGGGGGGGGGGGAGCGGAGGGGGGGGCGGGGGGGGGGGGGGGGGGGGGGCTAGATGGCCCTTCTCCCTCTCCCCCCCCCTCCCCCCCCCCCCCCCCCCCCCCCCCCCCCCCCCCCCCCCCCCCCCCTGCCCGGAGCCCGTGGCCGGGCCCGCGGCGGCGCCGGCGTTGAGCGCCGCCACCTCGACCTGGCGGCCGCCGCCCCGCCCGAAGGCGCGGTGCTGACGGTTGATCGCCTTGAGCCGGGCCCGGTCCAGCTTCACCTGGTCGCGCCTGCGGATCCGGTTCTGCTCCTTCTCCCGCCGGTCCTCCCGGACCTCGTCGACCGCCTCGTCGAGCGTCCGCACGCCCTCCAGGAGCATCAGCGACCAGGCGGCGAAGGTCTCCCGGGGGGCCCGCAGCCATCGGACGATCCGGATCTGCGGCAGCGGGCGGGGCACCAGGCCCTGCTCGCGCAGCGCCGCCCGGCGCGTCTGCTTCAGCGCCCGGTCGAAGAGGACCGCCGCCGAGAGGGACATGCCCGCGAAGAACTGCGGGGCGCCGTCGTGGCCCAGACCGCGCGGTGCGTGGACCCAGTTGAACCAGGCCGCCGCCCCGGCGAAGAGCCAGACCAGGAGGCGCGAGCCGAGGGCCGCGTCGCCGTGGCTCGCCTCGCGCACCGCCAGGACGGAGCAGAACATCGCCGCGCCGTCGAGGCCGAAGGGGACGAGGTACTCCCAGCCCCCGGCGAGGTTGAGGTTCTGCCGGCCGAAGCCGACCAGCCCGTGGAAGGAGAGGGCCGCGGCGACCGCGGCACAGCAGAAGAGGAGGACGTAGGACGCGGTGCCGTAGACCGCCTCCTTGCGTCTGCGGCGCTCCTCGCTGCGTTCCCAGGAGTCCTCGGCCGCGGCCTGGTCACCGGCGCGCTTCCCGCGCGCGAGCACCGCCACCGCCGTCAGGACTCCGGCCACCATCACGCCGCCCGGAAGCAGCCAGTCCAGCGATATGTCGGTCAGTCTCATGCGGTGTCCCTTGCATCGCAGTAGGGCGTTTGGCGGCCCATACTGGCCGACCCCGTGCGGTGCTCAAGGGGTTTCCGGGCAAGAGCACGCCATCGGGGACCCGGGGCATACGAATAGGTGCGATCTGCTCGAACGCACCTGCGAGCAAAGGGAATCGCGTTCGATCGACGCCACCCGTGCGGGTGGCGTAACCGTCCGGGAGCCTCAGGCGGTCGCGGTCAGCCGGCGGACCCGCTCGGCGTCGCACGTGCGGGGGCAGGTGAGGCAGGTGTCCTCGGGGCGCAGCGTGTAGAAGAAGCAGCAGGTCGCCCGGTCGCGGGTGGCGCGCGGGGCGCCGTCGGCGTCCTCGGCCCCCGGCAGCTCGCGGAAGCCCGCGGAGCCGGCGTACGGCTTGGCGGTGCCCGGCATGAGCAGGTCGAGCTCGGCCATCGCCCGCCCCTCCTCGCCGAGCAGGGCGCCCACGTACCAGAGGCCCTCGACGATCTCGTCCGTCGCCATGCCCCACAGGGCGCGGCGGCCGCGCTTCATGCGGGGCCCGAAGCCCCCGAGGACCGCCTCGAAGTGCTCGGCGAGCGAGGAGCGGACCTCGGCCCGCAGCGCCTCCTCGTCGGCGACGACCCGGGCGCCGGGCAGGGCCGCCGCGGGGTCGTCGGGCAGGCACGCGAACTCCTCCACGCGGACCGCCATCCGTCCGAGGGCGCGCTGGAAGGCGACGTTCCGTGCGGGCAGCCGGGGCACCCGGCGGTGCAGGAACCACGGCACGGTGACGAGGAGGCAGGCGGGCCAGGCGTAGCGGTGGAGTCCGAAGCTCGCGACGACGTCGGGGCGGGCCTGGGTGCCGTGGTCCCGCAGCACCTGCGCGTGGTCCCAGGCGAGGAAGGCGTCGAGGGCGGGGCCGCCGGCGGCCAGTTCGTCCGCGCCGACCCAGCCCGCGCCGCGCGGCAGCCGTTCGCCGGGGGTCGTCTCCTCCATCCGCAGGCCGGAGAGGGCCTCGGTGAGTCGCGCGTAGGACGCCGCGACGGGCGAGGCGGGCGGAGCGGGCAGCAAGGCGGGGACGGTCATGCGGACCACCGAATCGCGTTCGTAGGCAGGTTAGCCTTACCTTACCCGATTCGAGGTCGCTGCTCACCACCGGTCGCTGCCCGCCACCTGCGGGGCAGCCCTCGCGCCCGCGATGTCCGTCTGTTCGCCTATGGTGCACAGAGGACCCGGGTCACGCGAGCCGGGCCCGGCACGAGCCCCCAGGAGGACCCGGGTGGAGCAGGGCGCGGCGCGCGAGCGGGCGACGGACCGACCGTCCCCGCCCTTCGGCGACCCCGCGCGCGTCCCGGAGCAGGGCCGCGCCGACACCCCCGGCCGCGCCCGCGACACCGACCCGGCGGCCCGCCCCGGATACCCCCGTCCGGCGGAACACCCGCGCGGCGCGGCCCACGCCCCGGGCGCCACCCGGACCGGCGGAGCCCCGCACGCCCGCGGCGAGCACACCCACGGCGAGGAGCCGCCCGCCCGGCCCGCGCTCCCCGCGCCCCGCGTGGTGCGGCACTCCGTGCGCGGCCAGATCCTCGACGCCCTGCGCACCGCCCTCGTCGGCGGCGAGCTCGTGCCCGGCGAGGTGTACTCCGCCCCCGCCCTCGGCGAGCGCTTCGGCGTCTCCGCCACCCCCGTCCGCGAGGCCATGCAGCGCCTGGCTGTCGAGGGCGCCGTCGAGGTCGTCCCGAACCGGGGCTTCCGCGTCACCGAACGCACCCCTCGCGAGCTCGCCGAACTCGCCGAGGTCCGCGCGCTCATCGAGGTCCCCGTCATGCTGCGGCTCGCCCGCACCGTGCCCGCCGCCCGCTGGCGCGAACTGCGCCCGCTCGCCGAGGCCACCGGTGCCGCCGCCGCCCGCGGCGACCGCGCCCACTACGCCGAGACCGACCGCGCCTTCCACCGCGCCGTCCTCTCCCTCGCCGGGAACGAACAGCTCCTCGCCGTCGCCGACGACCTCCACCGCCGCTCCCAGTGGCCCCTGATCAGCGCCCCCGTCCTCCGCCACGGCGACCTCGTCGCCGACGCCGCCGAGCACACCGCCCTCCTCGACGCCCTCATCGCCCAGGACCTCGCGGTCGTCCGCTCGCTCGTGCGCGAGCACTTCGCGGGGTCGGACGGCCTGACGCCCCCCAGGACCCCCTGGGAAACCTTCCTCGATCCGGCCTGATCGAGGAAGGCTCCACCGGCCGTCGGGGCGACTAAAGTCGGGGGCGTCAGCACACCCGTACCGTGTCGCCCGTGAGGTGCCCCATGCCGTCCGCGACCCCGTCCCCGGCATGGGACGGACGCCGACCCGCCCTCGGTACGGAAGCCGAGGCGGCGGCGCTGCTCGGCTGGCTCACGGACCCCGAGTCGCCCCGGCTCTGCGTGGTGACGGGCGAGCGGGGGAGCGGCAAGACCGCGCTGCTCGGCTGGCTCGCCGCGTACGGGCCCCGGGCCGGGCGGCCGCGCCGCCGCACCGCACGCGTCCTGGTGCCGCTGGCCGGACAGAGCGTGCTGGGGGCGGCGTGGACGATAGCCGACCGGCTCGGAGTGGTCGCCGGGTCCCCCGGCGACCTCGTCGACGCCCTCGCGACGAGCGAGGCGCGGCCCGCGGGCCGCGCCGTCCTCCTCCTCACCGACCTCCACGCGGCGGCGGAACCCGCCGGGATCACCCGGCTGATCGGCGAGCTCGCGGGGGTGGGCCGGATCCGCCTCGTGGTCGAGGCCCGCAGCGACAGCCCGGCCCCGGGCCAGCTGCGCGCGGAACGCCGCGTGACGCTCGTGGACCTGGACGGCGACCCCGACCCGGGCGGCCGGACGCCCGCGGAGCCACCGGCCCGCCCCGAGCCGGACCTCTCCGACCCGGTGGCGGTCTGCGGGGCCGACCCGGTGCTCGTCACCACGGCGTACGTCACCGGTGCCGCGCCCGCCGGAGTGCCCGGCACGCTCGACGGCCCCGAGGCCCCCGCCCGCCCCGGCGAGGGCGGCGCCGACGACCACGGAGGGCTGCGCGCCGCCTGGATGCGGGCCGGACAGTCGCTCTGCCGCGCCCAGGACCCGTCGGAGAGAGCCCTGGTGCTGCTCGCCGCGCTCGGCGACGGGGCCGACCCCCGGCTCCGGCCCGCACTGGCCGACCTCGTGCGCCGGACGCCCTGGCGCCTCCGCTGGGCCCGCCACCGCGGCGATCTGACGCCGCCCTGGCCCGGTCCGGTCACCGTCCTCGGCTCGGCCGGCGGGCCGCTGGAGGGCACCCTGCTGGTCGGCGACCGCACCGGCGCCGTACGGCTGCTCCACGAGGCCGACGCGAGCCCCGGCGGACGCCTCGCCCACACGGTCCCCGGCCGGGTGACCGCGCTGGCACCGGCGCCCGACGGGACGGTCCTGCTCCTGGACGACCGGGGCCGGCTCCACACCGTCCGCGGCACGACGCCGCGCGCGCCCTACCTGGAGCGCCTCACGGAGGCCGTCTCGGCGACCCTGGCCCGGCACCCGGGCACGGCCCTCGCGGCCATCGCGGGCTCCGTGGTGGTGGGCGACCGGCTCGGCTCCGTGCACGCCTTCGGACTCACCGGGCTGCACCAGGCGGCCTCGCACAGCGGCCGGGTCACGGCGGTCGCGGCGGTCGACTCCGAGACGCCGTTCGTCTGCTCCGGCGGCGCGGACGGCACGGTGCGGCTCTGGACCCCGGGCCGCGACCCGCTGCCCGAGCCGCTCGCCGAACGCCCGTCCCCGGTCGTCTCCCTGCACGCGACGGAGACCCCGTACGGGCCCCTGGTGGCCGCCGCCTGGGCCGACGGCCTCGTCGAACTGCACCGCCCGGAGGGCGGCCGGACGCTCTCCTTCCGTCCCGGGCCGCCGATCCGCGCGGTCGCGGTCACCGGCGCCGGGTCGCTCGTCGTCGGAACCGACGAGAGCCTCGTCTGCCTCGTGCCCGCGCAGCCGCACGGATGAGGGAGGCAAGGAATGATGACGCCTCGTCATCAATCCTTGCTCATCAGGTACTTCAGGTCGCCGGACGGGGCGTCAGCTGGGCCGAGAGCCAGGTGGGCACCCCGCCCAGGAGGCGGAAGAGGCGGCGGGCCTCGGCGCGCAGCCGGCCGGCCTCCGGTTCCGTCTCGGTGTCGGCCAGGGCGGTGAGCGCCGGGGCCGTGCCGACGAGGTAGCCCAGCTCCTCGCGGATCCGCAGCGACTCGGCGAAGCCGTGCCGCGCCTCCGCCAACTCCCCTTCCCTTAAAGCCAGTCCGGCGAGATGACGCCAGGTGAACGAGAGCAGGAGCGAGTCCCCCAGGGCGGTCGCCCCGGCGTGCGCCCTGCTGTACGCGGCGCGGGCCGCCTGCGGGGAGTCACCGAGGTTCTGGGCGATCAGCCCGCGCCGGAAGTCGAGCAGCGGCCGGCCCTCGGCGCCGGGGGCGATCAGCGCCGCCGCCCGGCCCAGCGCCATCCGTGCCTCGTCGGCCCGGTCGCGCACCCCCAACAGCGTGGAGGCGTAGGCGAGATAGCCGCGCTCGCAGGCCGCCGCCCCGCGTTCCTCGTCGGTCCGGGCGACGGCCTCGGCCGCCCGGAGCGCGTCCTCGGCGTCGGCCCAGCCCTGTTCGGTGTAGAGGCAGCGCTCGATCAGCAGTGCCGCCCGTTCGAGGGCGGCGGCGGGTTCGGCCGCGTGCGGCGCGAGCAGTGCGGCCGCGTCCGTCCAGCAGCCGCGGGAGCGGAGACGCCATATGGCGGTCTCCACGGGTGTCTCCTTGCCATAGGCGAGGGACGGATCTTCGCCACCCCTTGATTCGGAACCAGACATGGCGGTATCCGCCACATTGCCCTCCCCGAGCGCGCCATCGAGCTGTTGAGTAGACCCGCATCTCAGCACATGGGCAGCACCTGGCCAAGGGGTCAGGTGAAAGAATTCACAAGAGTCCCCGCCGTACGGGCAGCGGCCTCCCGATGGCGGCCGACAGCCCGTCAGATCGCGGCAGGGCCCGGGTTCGGGCCCCGCGGCGGCCCGTCGGAACACCCCTCCGACGGGTCCCCACCAGCCCGGACGTCACTCCTTCGGACTCCACCGAAAGGGTGAATCCGCACCGTGCGGAATCAGCTCATCCGCAGGGCCAGGAAGAAGTCGAGCTTGTCCTCCAGGCGGGAGAGGTCGCGCCCGGTGAGCTGCTCGATGCGGCCCACCCGGTACCGCAGCGTGTTCACGTGCAGGTGCAGCCGGGTCGCACATCGCGTCCACGAGCCGTCGCAGTCGAGGAACGCCTCCAGGGTGGGGATGAGCTCCGCCCGGTGCCGCCGGTCGTAGTCGCGCAGCGGGTCGAGCAGCCGGGCCGTGAACGCCCGCCGCACGTCGTCCGGCACGAACGGCAGCAGCAGCACGTGCGAGGCCAGCTCGTGGTGTCCGGCGGCGCAGACCCGGCCCGGGCGGGCGGCGGCGACCCGGCGGGCGTGCCGGGCCTCCTCCAGTGCCCCGCGGAGCCCCTCCGCCGAGTGCACGGCCGCGCTGACGCCGAGCGTGAGCCGCCCGTCGTCCGCGAGGCCGCCCGAGAGCGGGCCCCGCACGGCGGCGAGCAGGGCGTCCGCGTGCAGGCCCAGCGCGGTCGCCTGACCCTCGTCCTCGCTGTCCGGGAGCGGGCCCGCCGCCAGCGGGACCAGGGCGATCGCCTCGTCGCCGCTGTGCGCGACGGCGATCCGGTCGGCGGACTCGGCGCCCACCGTCGCCGGGTCGACCAGGATCTCCTCCAGGAGCGCCTGGGCGACCGGACCGGTCTCCACCGCGGAGCCCTGGCCGGCCTCCTGCTCCCACTCCACCCGGGCGACGACCACCTGCCAGTGCGGGGCCGTGCCGAGCCCGGGCAGCAGCACCGGCGCGGCGACCCGGAGCCGGGCCGCGATCTCGGCCGGGGCCGCGCCCGTCTGCACCAGCTCCAGGACCTCCTGCGCCAGCCGGCGGCGCACCGTACGGGCCGCGTCGCGCCGGTCCCGCTCGACGGCGATCAGCTGCGTGACGCCCTGGAGGAGGTCGAGCCGGGCCGCCGGCCACTCCCCGGCGTCGGCCTCGACCGCGAGCAGCCAGTCGGACAGGACCGTCTCGCGCACGTCGCGGGAGGCCGGGGCGGCGCCGCGGCCGCTGTTGCGGATCGGGAAGAGGGAGTACGTCGCACCGGCCGTGTTCAGCCGGTGGGGGCCCCGCCGGCCCGTCCGGGTGGCGGCCAGGTGCTCCCCGGCCAGCGTGGCGGCCAGACCGCCCTCCAGGGGCTCTCCGGCGCCCGCGATCTGGCGGCCGGTGGGGGAGAGGACCCAGGCCCGCAGATCCAGGTCGGAGCCGAGCAGGTCGAGGACGACCTCGGGGCCGCCGCCGGCCGGGCCGGAGGTCATCAGCCGCCGGTGCCGGTCCACGACGGCGGCCAGGTCGCCCGCCCGCTCGCCCGAGACCTGTCGAACAACGTGCTCGGTGATCGTCGCGAACGCAACGGACTCGTTGACCGCGAAGAGCGGCAGACGATGGCGCGAACACGCCGCCACGAGATCGTCCGGGATGTCGCCCAGCTCCGCCTCGCCGGCCGCCAGGGCGGCCACTCCGGCGGCCGCCAGGATCCGGACGAAGGGCTCGGCGTCGGCCGGGTCGCTGCGCCAGGCGAGGCCGGTGAGCACCAGCTCGCCGCCCGAGAGGTACCGGCTGGGGTCCTTGAGGTCCGTCGTCATCACACCGCGGACGGTGCGGTCGAGCTCGTCCTCGCCGCCGAGCAGCCGCAGGCCCAGCGCGTCGTTCTCCAGCAGTGCGCGCAGCCGCATCGTGTCGCCGCCGTTCTTTGGTTCGGGGATGGTGAAGTGTCGCGTTGTCGACGGTGGGGTGGTGCCACCGTTTCCAGGGGAAAACAGCGAGGTTTCCGTTCCCCGCCTTTCGTTCGAATCTACAAGACGACGAAGGGCACCAGCCAACTCCTTCATGTTTTCGGTGACTGCACTGGGGCGATCGTGGCTTGTGTACTAGGCCACACACCGCGTGAACAGCACATGAACACGATGTCGAGGGCCGGCCGTCCCCCCGGACCCACCAGTTCGACCCCCGAACCAGAATCACTAGAAGAGAGCCACCATGGACTTCCTTCGCCCCGCCAGCTGGGAGGAGGCGCTCGCCGCCAAGGCCGAGCACCCCACGGCCGTGCCCATTGCGGGTGGCACCGACGTCATGGTCGAGATCAATTTCGACCACCGCCGGCCCGAGTACCTCCTGGACCTGAACCGTATCGAGCTGCTGCGCGACTGGGAGGTCGGCGAGGAGAACGTCCGGCTCGGCGCCTCCGTTCCGTACACCCGGATCATGGAGAACCTGCGGACCGAGCTGCCCGGTCTGGCGCTCGCCTCCCACACGGTCGCCTCCCCGCAGATCCGCAACCGCGGCGGCGTCGGGGGCAACCTCGGCACCGCCTCGCCCGCCGGCGACGCCCACCCCGCCCTGCTCGCCGCGGGCGCCGAGGTCGAGGTCGAGTCCGTGCGCGGCAGCCGGTTCATCCCGATCGACGCGTTCTACACGGGCGTGAAGCGCAACGCGCTGGAGCCCGACGAGCTGATCAAGACCGTCCACGTGAAGAAGGCGGACGGCCCCCAGCAGTACTCCAAGGTCGGCACCCGCAACGCGATGGTCATCGCGGTCTGCGCCTTCGGCCTGGCCCTCCACCCGGAGACCCGCACCGTCCGCACCGGCATCGGCTCCGCCGCGCCGACCCCGATCCGCGCGAAGGAAGCCGAGAACTTCCTCAACGCGGCTCTGGAGGAGGGCGGCTTCTGGGACAACGGCAAGATCATCACCCCGTCGATCGCGAAGCAGTTCGCCGACCTCTGCTCGGGCGCCGCCAACCCGATCGACGACGTCCGCGGCACCGCCAAGTACCGCCGCCACGCCGTCGGCATCATGGCCCGCCGCCAGCTGGGCTGGACCTGGGAGCAGTACCGCGGCACCGGCCGCACGCTTGAGGGAGCTGCATAACCATGCGCGTCAATTTCACGGTCAACGGTCGTCCGCAGGAAGCCGACGACGTCTGGGAGGGCGAGTCCCTCCTCTACGTCCTGCGTGAGCGCCTGGGTCTGCCCGGCTCCAAGAACGCCTGCGAGCAGGGCGAGTGCGGTTCCTGCACGGTCCGCCTCGACGGCGTGCCGGTCTGTTCCTGTCTCGTCGCCGCCGGCCAGGCCGAGGGCCGCGACATCGTCACCGTCGAGGGTCTCGCCGACTTCGCCAAGGAGCGCGCGGAGCACGCCGGTTGCGCCACCGGCGCCTGCGGCACCTCGCTCGACGCCGCCAAGAAGTGGGAGGCCAAGCCCGGCCAGGACTCCCAGACCGGCGAGGGCATCGAACTCTCCCCGATCCAGCAGGCGTTCATCGACGCCGGCGCCGTGCAGTGCGGTTTCTGCACCCCCGGCCTCCTCGTCGCGGCCGACGAGATGCTGGAGCGCAACCCGTCCCCGACGGACGCGGACATCCGCGAGGCGCTCTCCGGCAACCTCTGCCGCTGCACCGGTTACGAGAAGATCCTCGACGCGGTCCGCCTCGCGGCCGCCCGTCAGGGAGAGGCGGTCTGATCATGGCTGGAACCACCACGGGCATCCCCCGCGACGTCACCCAGAACCACGTCAAGGGCGGCATCGGCGAGTCCACCCTCCGCCCCGACGGCACCCTCAAGGTCACCGGCGAGTTCGCCTACTCCTCGGACATGTGGCACGAGGACATGCTGTGGGGCCAGGTCCTGCGGTCCACCGTCGCGCACGCCGAGATCGTGTCCATCGACACCTCCGAGGCCCTCGCCATGGACGGCGTCTACGCCGTCATGACGCACGAGGACCTGCCGGCCGAGAAGAACTACGGCATGGAGTTCCAGGACACCCCGGTCCTCGCCTACGGCAAGGTACGTCACCACGGTGAGCCGGTCGCCCTCGTGGCCGCCGACCACCCGGAGACCGCCCGCCGCGCCGCCGCCAAGATCAGGATCGAGTACCGGGAGCTCCCGGTCATCACGGACGAGGCCTCGGCCACCGCTCCGGACGCGATCCTGGTCCACGAGGGCCGCGACGACCACCACTCCGGTCACGTCCCGCACCCCAACATCGTGCACCGCCAGCCGATCATCCGCGGCAACGCCGCCGAGGCGGCCAAGCGCGCCGACGTCATCGTCACGGGCGAGTACACCTTCGGCATGCAGGACCAGGCCTTCCTCGGCCCCGAGTCCGGCCTCGCCGTGCCGGCCGAGGACGGCGGCGTCGACCTGTACGTCGCCACCCAGTGGCTGCACTCGGACCTCAAGCAGATCGCCCCCTGCCTCGGCCTGCCCGAGGAGAAGGTCCGCATGACGATGGCGGGCGTCGGCGGCGCGTTCGGCGGCCGCGAGGACATCTCGATGCAGATCCTCGCCTCGCTGCTCGCCCTGCGCACCGACAAGCCGGTGAAGATGGTCTACAACCGGTACGAGTCCTTCTTCGGGCACGTCCACCGGCACCCGGCGAAGCTCTACTACGAGCACGGCGCCACCAAGGACGGCAAGCTCACGCACATGAAGTGCAAGATCGTCCTCGACGGCGGCGCGTACGCGTCCTCCACGGCGTCGGTCGTCGGCAACGCCTCCTCCCTCTCGGTCGGCCCGTACGTCATCGACGACGTGGAGATCGAGGCGATCGGCCTCTACACCAACAACCCGCCCTGCGGCGCCATGCGCGGCTTCGGCGCGGTCCAGGCGTGCTTCGCCTACGAGGCCCAGATGGACAAGCTCGCGGCCAAGCTGGGCATGGACCCGGTGGAGCTGCGGCAGCTGAACGCCATGGAGCAGGGCACGATCATGCCGACCGGCCAGGTCGTGGACTCCCCGGCGCCCGTCGCCGAGCTGCTCCGCATGGTCAAGGCCCGTCCGATGCCCCCGGAGCGCCAGTGGGAGACCGCCGGCGAGGGCGCGGACGTCCGCGCGCTGCCGGGCGGCCTGTCCAACACCTCGCACGGCGAGGGCGTCGTCCGGGGCGTCGGCTACGCGGTCGGCATCAAGAACGTCGGCTTCTCCGAGGGCTTCGACGACTACTCGACCGCCAAGATCCGCCTGGAGGTCATCAACGGCGAGCCGGTCGCGCTCGTCCACACCGCGATGGCCGAGGTCGGCCAGGGCGGCGTGACGATCCACGCGCAGATCGCCCGCACCGAGCTCGGCGTCCAGCAGGTGACGATCCACCCCGCCGACACCCAGGTGGGCTCGGCCGGTTCGACCTCCGCGGGCCGCCAGACGTACATGACCGGCGGCGCCATCAAGAACTCCTGCGGGATCGTCCGCGAGAAGGTCCTGGAGATCGGCCGGCGCAAGTTCGGTTCGTACCACCCGGCGTGGGCCAACGCCGAACTCCTGCTGGAGGGCGGCAAGGTCGTCACCGACAACGGCGAGGCCCTCGCGAGCATCGCCGACGTCCTGGAGGACCAGGCCGTGGAGGTCGAGGAGGAGTGGCGGCACCGTCCGACCCAGGCCTTCGACCTCGTCACGGGCCAGGGCGACGGCCACGTCCAGTACGCCTTCGCCGCGCACCGCGCGGTGGTGGAGGTCGACACCGAGCTCGGCCTGGTCAAGGTCATCGAACTGGCCTGCGCCCAGGACGTCGGCAAGGCGCTCAACCCGCTCTCCGTGATCGGCCAGATCCAGGGTGGCACCACCCAGGGCCTGGGCGTCGCGGTGATGGAGGAGATCATCGTCGACCCGAAGACCGCGAAGGTGCGCAACCCCTCCTTCACGGACTACCTGATCCCGACCATCCTCGACACGCCGACCATCCCGGTCGACTACCTCGAGCTGGCCGACCCCAACGCGCCGTACGGCGTCCGGGGCATCGGAGAGGCCCCGACCCTGTCGTCCACCCCGGCCGTCCTCGCGGCGATCCGGGCGGCGACGGGCCTGGAGCTCAACAAGACGCCGGTCCGCCCCGAGGCGCTCACCGGCACGCTGTAGGACTCTCCGGGCGGTCCGTGCCTCCAGGGAACGTCACACCTCCCCGCCCGCACCGCCCGGAGACCCCCCCCGCAACACCCGCAACACCCGAAGTACCCGAAGTACCCGAAGTACCCGAAGTAACGATTCATCCCGTTCGTCTCGGGCCGTCCCCCGGGTCGTGCAGCCCACGCAGCATCCCAAATCCCGCAGCTTCACCAGATCAGAAGCCCTTCGACATCTGACGCGGGTGCCCCTTTGAACCTTGGGAGTAGGCCCCATGACCCAGTCGTCCGTGGAGCCCAAGACCGCATCGGAGGACGCGGGCTCCGGCTCCAACGTCCCCGCCGGCCGTTCTTGGCTCGACCGGTACTTTCACATCTCGGAGAGAGGATCCACCGTCGCGACGGAGATCCGCGGCGGCGTCACCACCTTCATGGCGATGGCGTACATTCTCCTGCTCAACCCGATCCTCCTCGGCGGCCCCGACGTCGACAAGCACGTCCTCGCCTCCTCCGCCGTCATCACGGCGACCGCCTTCGCGGCGGCGGTGACGACCCTGCTCATGGGCTTCGTCGGCAAGGTGCCGCTCGTCCTCGCGGCGGGACTCAGCGTCTCCGGCGTCCTCGCGACCCAGGTCGTGCCCCAGATGACCTGGCCGCAGGCCATGGCCATGTGCGTCGTCTACGGTCTGGTGATCTGCCTCCTGGTGGTCACCGGTCTCCGTGAGATGATCATGAACGCCATCCCGCTCCCGCTGAAGCACGGCATCACCATCGGCATCGGCCTCTTCATCGCGCTGATCGGCTTCAACAAGGCCGGCTTCGTCGGCGCCGGCCCGCAGTTCGGTCCGCCCGTCACCATGGGCTCCGGCGGCGAGCTCATCGGCTGGCCCGTCCTGATCTTCGCCGTCACCCTGCTCGCGATCTTCGCGCTCCAGGCCCGCAAGGTCCCCGGCGCGATCCTCATCGGCATCGTCGGCGGAACGATCGTCTCGCTGATCGTCAACGCGGTCGCCGACATCCCGGCCAAGGGCCCCGGCGCCTGGGCCAACGGCGCCCCGGAGCTCAAGGGCAGCGCGGTCTCCACCCCGGACTTCTCGCTCATGGGCGACGTCGACTTCGGCGGCTGGGGCGACGTCGGCTACATCACCGTCGGCGTGATCGTCTTCACCCTCGTCCTCGCCGGCTTCTTCGACGCCATGGCCACCATCATCGGCGTCGGCACCGAGGCCAACCTCGCCGACGACAAGGGCCGCATGCCCGGCCTGTCCAAGGCGCTGTTCATCGACGGCGCGGGCGGTGCGATCGGCGGCGTCTCCGGCGCCTCCGGCCAGACCGTCTTCGTGGAGTCCGCGACCGGCGTCGGCGAGGGAGCCCGTACCGGCTTCTCCTCGGTGATCACCGGCCTGTTCTTCGCCGCTTGTCTCTTCTTCACCCCGATCACCCAGATCGTGCCCCGCGAGGTCGGCTCCGCCGCCCTGGTCGTCATCGGCGCCATGATGATGATGAACGCCAAGCATGTGAACTGGGGCGACAGCTCCGTCGCCATCCCGGTCTTCCTGACCGTCGTGCTGATGCCGTTCACCTACAGCATCACCCCGGGCGTCGCGGCCGGCGTCATCGCCTACACCGTCATCAAGGTGGCGCAGGGCAAGGCGCGCGAGGTCGGCGCGTTCATGTGGTGCCTCACCGCGATCTTCATCGTGTTCTTCGCCCTTCACCCGATCGAGGGATGGCTCGGCGTCAGCTGACGCCGGCCCGCCGCCCTCCCCGCACAGCCAAGGAGACCGACATGCTGGACATCGCCGAAGAGCTCCACCGGTGGGTCGAGCAGGGACGCGCCTTCGCCGTCGCCACCGTGGTGGCCGTCGGCGGCAGCGCGCCCCGGCAGCCGGGCGCCGCCCTCGCCGTCGACAGCGAGGGCACGGCGATCGGCTCGGTCTCCGGCGGGTGCGTGGAGGGCGCGGTCTACGACCTCTGCGTCCAGGCCCTCGAAGACGGCCTGACCGTCGTCGAGCGGTTCGGATACAGCGACGAGGACGCCTTCGCGGTCGGTCTGACCTGCGGCGGCATCATCGACATCCTCGTCACGCCGGTCCGCGGCGGGGTCTTCCCCGCCGCGGTCGCGGCCGCCGCCACGGGGGAGGCGGCGGCCCTGGCCCGCATCGTCGACGGCCCCGAGGACCTGCGGGGCACGGCGCTCCTGGTCCGCCCGGACGGCTCGTACGAGGGCGGGCTGGGCGGCCACCCCGAGCTGGACCGCACCGCGGCCGGCGAGGCCCGCGCGATGCTCGACGCGGGCCGCACCGGCACCGTCGAGATCGGCGAGGACGGCAGCCGGTGCGGGCAGCCGCTGACGCTGCTGGTCGAGTCCTCCGTCCCGGCCCCCCGCATGATCGTCTTCGGCGCCATCGACTTCGCCGCCGCCCTCGTCCGGGTCGGCAAGTTCCTCGGCTACCACGTCACCGTGTGCGACGCGCGCCCCGTCTTCGCGACACCGGCCCGCTTCCCCGAGGCCGACGAGATCGTCGTCGAGTGGCCCCACCGCTATCTGGAGTCCACGCAGGTGGACGGCCGTACGGTGCTCTGCGTCCTCACCCACGACGCCAAGTTCGACGTGCCCCTGCTGCACACCGCCCTCAGGATGCCCGTCGCGTACATCGGCGCCATGGGTTCCCGCCGCACGCACGAGGACCGCAACAAGCGGCTCCGCGAGGTGGGGGTGACGGAGCTCGAACTCGCCCGGCTGCGCTCGCCGATCGGGCTCGACCTCGGCGCCCGTACGCCGGAGGAGACCGCCCTGTCGATCGGCGCCGAGATCGTCGCCAATCGCCGCGGCGGCAGCGGCGTCTCCCTCACCGGCGCGCACACGCCGATCCACCACGACGGCCCCCGCGAGCCCGCCGGACGGATAGGCTCCGTCGCCTGATCGCGTCCCGTCCTCCCGGCCCCACCCCGCTCGCCGCGGGGGAGGGGCCGTGCCCGTTTTCCCCTCCGCTACGCCCGGAACGTGTCGTCCGCACGCATCCCATGTTTCTCGATACTTAATGCAGGTCAAAAGAAAAGTCTTGTCGAATGCCTTGACCCTTGCCGGTGGCAACCGCAATCCTCTGCTGCGGAGAGCGCGCTCCTCCTCCAACTCCCCCTCATCCCCGAGGAGATCGACCCATGCCCGCAGCCGGCACCCGTGTCGCGCCAGCCCCACCGCCGCCCGGCCCAGCGCACCACCCCGTTCCCCGCCCCGCCCCCCGCAGGGCCACCGCGGCCGCCCTGGTCACCGCACTCCTCGCGGGCCTCCTCGCCCTCGTCGCGGCGCCCCCGGCCGCGGCCGCCCCCGTCCTCCTCTCCCAGGGGAAGACCGCCACCGCCTCCAGCCAGGAGAACGGAGGCACCCCCGCCAGTGCCGCCGTCGACGGCGACACGGGCACCCGCTGGTCCAGCGCCTTCGCCGACCCCCAGTGGATCCAGGTCGACCTGGGCGCCCCCGCCGCGCTCAGCAGGGTCGACCTCCGCTGGGAGACCGCGTACGGCAAGGCGTACCGGATCGAGCTCTCCACCGACGGCACCACCTGGACGAACGCCTACACCACGGCGAACAGCCCCGGCGGCAACGAGTCGCTGCCCGTCACCGGCACCGCCCGCTACGTCCGCGTGTACGGCACCGCCCGGGCCACCGGCTACGGCTACTCGCTCTGGGAGTTCCAGGTGTACGGCTCCACCGACGGCGGCCCGGTCCTGCCCGGCGGCGGCGACCTCGGCCCGAACGTGCACGTCTTCGACCCGTCCACGCCCGGCATCCAGGCCAAGCTCGACGAGGTCTTCACCCAGCAGGAGTCGGCCCAGTTCGGCACCGGCCGGCACGCCTTCCTCTTCAAGCCGGGCACCTACAACGGCCTGAACGCGCAGATCGGCTTCTACACCCAGATCTCCGGTCTCGGCCTGCGTCCCGACGACACCACCATCAACGGCGACGTCACCGTCGACGCGGGCTGGTTCAACGGCAACGCCACCCAGAACTTCTGGCGCGCCGCCGAGAACCTCGCCCTCAACCCGGTCAGCGGCACCGACCGCTGGGCCGTCTCACAGGCATCCTCGTTCCGCCGCATGCACGTCAAGGGCGGGCTGAACCTCGCCCCCAACGGGTACGGCTGGGCCAGCGGCGGCTACATCGCCGACTCCAAGATCGACGGCCAGGTCGGCAACTACTCGCAGCAGCAGTGGTACACCCGCGACAGCGCCATCGGCGGCTGGTCCAACAGCGTCTGGAACCAGGTCTTCTCCGGCGTCGAGGGCGCCCCGGCGCAGGGCTTCCCCGAGCCCCGCTACACCACGCTCGACACCACCCCCATCTCCCGTGAGAAGCCCTTCCTCTACTGGGAGGGCGGCGAGTTCAAGGTGTTCGCCCCCGCCAAGCGGGTCAACGCCCGCGGCACCAGCTGGGCCTCGGGCACCACGCAGGGCCAGTCCATCCCGCTGAGCCGCTTCTACGTGGTCAAGCCCGGCACCACCGCCGCCACCATGAACGCGGCCCTGCGCCAGGGCCTCCACCTGCTCTTCACCCCCGGCGTCTACCACGTCGACCAGCCCATCCAGGTCGACCGCGCCGACACGATCGTCCTGGGCCTCGGCCTCGCCACGATCATCCCGGACAACGGGGTCGCGGCCATGAAGGTCGCCGACGTCGACGGCGTCCGCCTCGCGGGCTTCCTCGTCGACGCCGGCCCGGTCAACTCCCCGGTCCTGCTGGAGGTCGGCGCGCCGAACTCCGCCGCCGACCACGCCGCCAACCCCACCACGGTCCAGGACGTGTACCTCCGCGTCGGCGGTGCCGGCCCCGGCAAGGCCACCGTCGCCATGGCGGTCCACAGCGACGACACGATCGTCGACCACACCTGGGTCTGGCGCGCCGACCACGGCGAGGGCGTCGGCTGGGAGACCAACCGCTCCGACTACGGCGTGCGCGTCCACGGCGACGACGTCCTGGCCACCGGCCTGTTCGTCGAGCACTTCAACAAGTACGACGTCGAGTGGTTCGGCGACCGCGGCCGCACGATCTTCTTCCAGAACGAGAAGGCGTACGACGCCCCGAACCAGGCCGCCGTCCAGGACGGTCCCCACAAGGGCTACGCGGCCTACCGCGTCGACGACTCCGTCACCACCCACGAGGGCTGGGGACTCGGCAGCTACTGCTACTACAACGTGGACCCGACGATCCGTCAGGACCACGGCTTCCGGGCCCCGGTGAAGCCCGGCGTCAAGTTCCACGACCTCCTGGTCGTGTCCCTCGGCGGCAACGGGCAGTACGAGCACGTGATCAACAACGTGGGCGCCCCGACCTCGGGCACCTCCACGGTGCCGTCCACCGTGGTCTCGTTCCCCTGACCCACCCCGCGGTCCCGCCGGTGACCCGCACCGCGGCTCCCCGGTGATCCGCACCGCGTGACGGACCGGGCGGCGCGCTCCTCAGCGCGCCGTCCGGTCCCGGACGTTCGAGGCCCAGGCCGGCTGCTCGCCGGCCGCCTCGCCCTCGGTCCCCGGCCGCCGGCCGCCGCGGGAGAAGAAGTCGTCCAGCGGCAGGATCGCCGCGCCCACCGTGACCGCGTCGGGCCCCAGCCGGCCCATGCCGATGCTCACCCGCGCCGCCGGGTACGCGAGCGCGTACTCCGCGGCGTAGCCCTTGACCCGGTCCAGGAAGCGGGTGCCGAGCTGGAGGCCGGCCCAGCCGCCGACGAGGATGCGTTCGGGCTGGAAGAGGTTGACGAGGTCGGCGAAGCCGGCGCCGAGGTACTCGGCGGTCTCCTCCAGGACCGCGAGCGCCGTGGCGTCGGGCGCCGCGTCCGGGTCGGCCGGGTAGGCGGCGGCGAGCATCGCGGTCAGGGCGGTCTCCTCGTCGGCGCCGGCCGGGGGAAGCCCGCCGGCCTCGCGCCAGCGTTCCAGGAGCGCCTCGGCGCCCGCGTACGCCTCCAGGCAGCCCCGGGCGCCGCAGCGGCACCGCCGGCCCCGGACCCGCACCTTCAGATGACCCCATTCGAGCGCCCGGCCCGGCCCCAGCGGGTCCGTCACGACGCACGCGCCGACACCCGAGCCGAAGAGCACCACCACGGCGCTGCTCGCGCCCCGGCCCGCGCCGAACCACATCTCCGCCTGGCCCAGCGTCTTGGCGCCGTTGTCGATCCAGTACGGCACCGTGTCGGGCAGCGCCCCGGTCCCGCGCAGCAGCCGCTCCAGCGGGACGGCGTCCCAGCCGGTGGTCTGCCCGTGCACGACCGCGCCGTCCTCGGCGCTCGGTGCCACGATCCCGGGCACGCCCACCCCGACACCGAGGAGCCGCTCGGCCGGGACGTCCGCGGTCCGCAGCACCTCGGCGATGCCCTCGGTGATGTGCTCCACGACGACCCCGACCTCGTAGCGGTCGTGCGGATGCGGACTGTCGACCGCCAGCGGGCGTTCCGTGCGCGCGAGTTCGGTGAGCGTCAGATCGAAGAGCTCCACCCTGACCCGGGTCTCGCCGACGTCGACCCCGATCATGCAGCCGCTTCCCGGGGTGATCCGCAGCAGGATGCGGGGGCGGCCGCCGGCCGAGTCGACGCTGCCCGCCTCCTCCACCAGCCCCTCGGCGACCAGCTCCGCGACCACGTTGCTGACCGAACCCGAACTCAGTCCGGTCGCGGGCCCCAGCTCGAAACGGCTCAGCGGCCCGTCGAAGTACAGGCGCTGCAGGACGGCGGTGCGGTTCTCACGTCGCAGGTCACGCACGGTGCGGCCGTTCCGCATGGTCACTGGGCCCCCTGGTGAAGTAGTCCTCACCTCAACATACCGCTGCCCGGTATCCCGGCCCGGCCCGTTCCCCGCGCCGGTGCGGCACCGCGACCGGGCCCGCGGCGGAGGGGGTGCGGAGCGGTCGGTCAGCCCTTCCGGAGCCCGCTCAGGAGCAGCTCGGCCAGCTGGTCGTACGCCTCGGCGTCGGCGAGACCGGTGGCCTCGGCCACCTGGCGCCGCTGGATGCGGACCATCACGGAGGAGATGACGTCGGCCGCGAAGGTCACGTGCACCTCGCGGAAGACCCCGGCCCGCACGCCCTCCTCGATGAGCTGCTGCACCCGGCCCGCGGCCGCGCGCGTGTTCCGCTCGTACACCTCGGCCGCCGGCTCGAAGGCCGCCACGTCGTCGAAGAACTGCGGCGAGACCGGCGCCAGCTCGGCGGAGACGGCGCGGAGGTACGCGGAGAGCCGCTCGGCGGGGTCGCCGGCGGCGGCCAGGACCGCCTCGACCCGGGTCGTGGCCCGCCGGAAGAAGTGCACCACCGCCGCCCGGACCAGCTGCTCCTTGCTGCCGGCCAGGCCGTACAGGGTGCGCTTGGAGCAGCGCAGCCGCGCGGCGAGGTCGTCGAGGGTCAGCCGGGCGAAACCCTCGCCGACGAGCAGGGCGACGAGCTCCTCGAAGAGGGCGGTGCGGCGCGCCGCACCCCGGCCCGTGAGCTTCGGGGTGTCGGCGGCGGGGGTCTCGATCACCCGCCCAGTATTCCAGGCCGGTGTTCCGGGGGGTTACGGCGACCTCCTTCTGCGCTACTCTCAGCGGTACTGCAGTACCTTTCCCAGTACCACTTTGCGCGCCGCTGGAGTCGCACATGGATGTCGACCGCCTGCTTCCCACCCCCGAGGCAGCGGACCTCATCGCCCTCACCCGGGAGATCGCCGACAAGGAGCTCTCTCCGCGGGTCGACGAGCACGAGGCTGCCGAGACCTATCCCGAAGGACTCTTCGCCACCCTCGGCCAGGCCGGCCTCCTCGGCCTCGCCTACCCCGAGGAGTACGGCGGCGGAGGCCAGCCCTACGAGGTCTACCTCCAGGTCCTGGAGGAGCTCGCCGCCCGCTGGGCCGCCGTCGCCGTCGCCACCAGCGTCCACACCCTGGCCTGCCACCCGCTGCACACCTTCGGCACCCGCGAGCAGAAGGAGCGCTGGCTGCCCGCGATGCTGGAGGGCCGCACCATCGGCGGCTACAGCCTCTCCGAGCCGCAGGCCGGCTCCGACGCCGCCGCCCTCACCTGCAAGGCCGAGCGCCAGGCCGACGGCGGCGGCTACCGCGTCACCGGCACCAAGGCCTGGATCACCCACGGCGGCAAGGCCGGCTTCTACAGCCTCTTCGCCCGCACCGCCCCCGGCAGCCACGGCGTCTCCTGCTTCCTCGCCCCCGGCGAGACCGACGGCCTCAGCTTCGGCGCCCCGGAACGCAAGATGGGCCTCCAGGCCGTCCCGACCACCTCCGCGTACTGGGACGGCGCCCTCCTCGAAGCCGACCGGCTCGTCGGCGACGAGGGCCAGGGCCTCCAGATCGCCTTCAGCGCGCTCGACAGCGGCCGCCTCGGCATCGCCGCCTGCGCCACCGGCCTCGCCCAGGCCGCCCTCGACGCCGCCGTCGACTACGCCAACGAGCGCACCACCTTCGGCCGCAGGATCGTCGACCACCAGGGCCTCGGCTTCCTCCTCGCCGACATGGCCGCCGCCGTCGACGCAGCCCGCGCCACCTACCTCGACGCCGCCCGCCGCCGCGACCTCGGCCGCCCCTTCAGCCGCCAGGCCAGCGCCGCCAAGCTCATCGCCACCGACACCGCCATGAAGGTCACCACCGACGCCGTCCAGGTCCTCGGCGGCTACGGCTACACCCGCGACTTCCCCGTCGAGCGCTACATGCGCGAAGCCAAGATCATGCAGATCTTCGAAGGGACGAACCAGATCCAGCGCCTGGTCATCAGCAGGGGGCTGGCCCGCTGACCTTCGGCAAGAGGCTATCTACGCAGTAGGACACGCGTAGGCCTCTTCCCTGAAACCGGCCCCTCGCAACCTTCGCGAGGGGCCGGCTTCATGCTGTCAGGAGCCCCGAAACAGCCTCTGGGAGATTTCTGGGAGATCGTTTACGCGCGGGCGGCTGGAGCGGGGGAGAGGGGCCGAACTCCCGCCGCTCGACGACATGCCGGAGGGACTCCTCCCAGAACTCCTAGAGACAGGCGGCGATGCCGGCGAGGGAGAGGTCTCCGATGGCAACCGTGCCCCTCTCGGGGACGACCTGGTTCTTGAGCGGTGCTGCATGGATCCTGGTGGAGCCGCGCTACCAATGGAGACGAGATGGGGCTCAGTAGCCTCACAGTCCCTTTTCTGGCCCTCTTGGTTGCGCCGCTCACTTCGGGATGGACCTCGTGGAGCAGGACGCCGATCAGGCTTTTGGGCCCGGCCAGCAGCCTGGACGCGACGCGGCCCGCCACCTACTGAGATTGAACTCGTGATGTCGTCTACCAGCGATGCCAGATCGCCGCGGGCGCGGCGTCGCGCGGGAGGGAGGGGTCCTCTCCGGCGATGAAGAACAGGGCCCATGACACGGCATGGTCGTCGGCACGTTGTGCGCCGATTTCGAGCTGGAAGCCCTCGCAGAAGCAGTCGCCGCCGTAACTAAACTGGAGACCGGTGTCGTGCTCGGTTGCGTAGTCCTCCATCTCCTGCGCAAGCTGCGACGGCACACGGCCAATGAGCCGAATCCCCTCACAGGTCACCTGCGGGCCAAACCGGCCGTCGACGAGGACGTAGGCCAGTTCCCCGTTGTCGTGGAAGTAGCACTCCACCGCCGCCTTGATCAGCGGGATGCCTTTCGTGGCAAAATGTACAAAATCCCACCCCTCGATGTGTCCGTCGGACTGCGTAGCAAACCCATGCGCGGCCAGAGTCGCGACGACCTCCTCGCGATGCATATCCATGCGCAGCGGCCCCAGGACCTGCCCTGGGAGGTAAACCCATTGATCCCGTTCCGCGTCCGGGAGCGTCGACCACGTGCCTGTATCCATCGCACGATGATCGACTACCTGGTTCACGTTCCATGCGTCCAGGGGTGGCAGACGGGTGGCAGCGGGCCATCACCGACCATGACCCTTCACAGGATGAGGGGGATTGAGCTCGTGGTGTTGCTGGGCTACTCAGGCGAGTCTGATTGTCAGGCCGGTCTCGGCGAGGCAGCCGTCTATGAGGTCGCTGCGGTACTGGATGTGTCGTAGGCCGCGTCGGACGCGCTGGACGAGGTGTTCGGGGGTGCTGAAGGCAACGTTGGAGAGCCAGCCACGTCGCAGCAGCGACCAGATCCCCTCGACGGGGTTGAGGTCGGGTGCGTAGGGCGGCAGGTAGTAGATCGTCAGCCAGTCCCGGGAGTCAGCAAACTCCCGCAGTCCGGCGGCCTTGTGGACGTTCAGATTGTCCCAGACGAGCACGATCGGGCCGCCGAGCTGCTGGTGGGCGGCGATCAGCAGGTCCCGGTAGTCGCGCCAGGAGAAGCTCTTGCGTCCGTCGCGGCGGCCGTCGTCCCGGCGCGGCCGGTAGATCAACCGGGACCGCTGGCCGGGCTTGTAGCAGGTCAGCGCGGCGATCGACACGCGCCTGCGGGACCGGCCCCGCACCCGCACCACCGGGGTCCGGCCGCGCTGCGACCAGGTCTTCGCCTGCGGCGGCGTCATGGAAAATCCGGCCTCGTCCTCGAAGACCAGCCAGGCTCCACTCACCGCCGCGAGTCTTCCGCGCAGGGCCACACCTCCTTGACCCACCCGGCCACCGGCTCGTCGTCCCGCTCCATCGCCCGTCGGGCCGGGACCTCACAGGACCAGCCGTTGCGCACCAGCAGCTTGCGCACGCCCTGGACGGTGTAGCTCATGTGGAAGCGCCGGCCGATCAGCGTCTTGATCCGCACGAGCGTCCACCGCTGGTCCTCCCAACCGTGCGCGGCCGGCCCTTTGGCCAGCTCCGCCTCCAGCTGCACGAACTGCTTCCCGCTCAGCCTCGGCAGCGACGCCGGCCCCTGCGACTGCAGGGCCCGCGGACCTCCCTCGTTCCACATCCGCCGCCACCGCTGCACCGAGCGGACACTGACCCGCAGGCCCTTGGCGATCACCGAACTCGCCTCGCCCCGGGCGAACCGCTCCGCCGCCTGGAGCCGCAAATCCTCACGGAACTGCTGCCGTTCGGCGGTTAGCCCGCCCCCTTGTGGATACCGCATGCCCCGGTGATACCGCACGGATGAGGAGCCGTCAGCCCCTACGACACCACGAGTTCAACCTCAGTAACGTCGCGGGCCTTTTTGCGTTTCCCGTCTTTGCCGTGAATCTCCGACGGCCCCCTCCAGGCAGCGGACGCATCCGTCACTATCAATTCATGACGACCCCGACCCAACACGACGAGGTGCGAGCCATCTACCTACGATGCCGCCTCGGGAAGAGCGAGCTTCAACAACTCTTCAGCCTCGCGACCGAGGGCATCCCGGCCGCCAACGTCACCGTCTCCACCCAGCGAATCGCCACCCGGTACAGCGCAGCCACGCTCGCCGACCTCGTCACCCACGTTGCTGCCTCGAACGCGACGGCGAACGCCGTCCAGTGGAACAACCTGACGCTTGACGCTGCCGACGCGACCGGCGACCGGAAGATCTCCATCAGCATCGACACTGAACGCACCGAAGTGCAAGTGTCGGGGCGGGATGCCACCTGGGTTCACGGCCAAGCTGCACGCGCCATCCTCTTCCTCAAGACAACGGGAGGAAGCCGGCAGTTCGAGGCCAACGCAGCGAAGTTGCGTCAACTGTCCCTGCGCGCAGCAATCTTCGGCTCTCTCCTGGCGGGAGCGATGGTCTTCGGCGTCTTCGTTGCGGCACCCGAAAACTTCAGCAACAAAGAGGACTTCGACCGCAGTCCCTACGTCGGCATGCTTGCTGGGGCCGCGCCGCTGATCCTCGCAACACTCGCTCTCTTCTGGATCCTCGGCAGAGTCAATCGGGCAATACTCCGGCCCGACGTCGACGTGCCGCACGGCCCCTGGTGGAGTAGGGCCTCCAGCGCCGACAAGATCGCCCTGGGGACTCTCGGCGTCGCCCTCTTCAGCTTCTTCGTGGCCCTCGCCACCCTTGGTAGAGACCTGCTGAAGTAGGCCCGGCCCGAGTCGCCGGAATCGCCTCGCGTCCCATCAGACAGCCCTGACCACGTGTCCGACACAGTTCGTTCGTACAAGGACGTTTCGCTGCTGTCGCCGCGGGCCAGGGCTCACTGCCCGAGCAGTCGACGCCGGCCAGCGACGGCACGCAAAACGCCACCACCCAAGCCCTAAACTTCCAAGATCTACCTCTCCTTGCTATGGCGGCCTCGACACGGCGAGGTGAAGGCGACGCCAGACCAGACGACCGCCGGCCTGAGAGAGGACGCCGGACCTCCGCGGCATAGGGCGAGTCCCGTCTCCACGGTGGCGGACTTCGGGCCGTTCGGATGCTGGGCCACAACTTGGTCACCGATCCGCGACCGACGCACACGAACGCGGAGCATCCGACAAGATCGCCACCATGTCAGCCCCAACCCAACACGACGAAGTCCGCACGGTGTACCTCCGATGCCGGCTCGGTAAGAGCGAGCTCAACCGACTCTTCAACCAGGCCGCGGAGGGCATCCCCGCCAACGCGGTGACCGTCTCCACCCAGCGGGACAGCAGTCGGTACAGTGCAAGCAGCCTGGCTGATCTCATCGATCACGTCCGCAACTCCAACGCCAGCGGGAACCTGGAGGTGTGGGACAACCTTGCGTTCGAGGCGAGCGACGGTACGGGCAGCAGAAGGATCGCAATTGCAGCTGACACCGGGCGCGTCGAAGTGCAGGTGTCAGGACAGGATGCCACCTGGGTGCACGGCCAAGGAGCCCGCATCGAGCTCCTCTTGAGAGGGGCCAACGGGCGTGCGGTAGGTGATACGGCGGCCAAGGAAGTCCAGAAACGCATGCTCCGAATTGCGTTCCTCTCGTTCGTCGTGGCCGCTGCATCGACTTATGTGGGCCAGTCGTTCAAGGAAAGGCCAGGTCCTGTCTTTGAGTTCCCGCTGCTGTGGATCCAGCTCGGAACGACAGCAGCCCTGCTCGGCATGTTCGCGATCGGGATGATGATCGTCAGGCGTGCCAACCGTGCAGTACTCACTCCCACCGCTGAAGTGCCACAGGGCTCTTGGTGGAGCCGCGCCTCAAGCACAGACAAGATCGCCCTCGTCGCGCTGATCGTCGCGGTCGGATCCCTCTTCGTCGCCGCGGCCACCCTCGGCAAAGACCTCGCGAAGTAGTCGAGCCCCGCCACCAGCAAAACGCCCAATCAGGACAGTCCAACTGCGGCCCGCTCGTTGGCAGCCCCGACGCGCGGCGGCCCCCTTGTATCGACCGGAGGGGGCCGCGCGCATTCTTGACCTTCCCCGAGCAGCCCGCACGCCCCCTTGAGAGGATCTTGCTCGGGTAATCCGGGATATCCCGGTGCGACCCCGGAGCTACGCCCCTCGTTGGCCCCCTGATCGCAGGGCGCCTGCACCCCGCAATCTCCCAGCCAGGGCACGTCTGACCTGTATCGGCCATCATGCAGATCTTCGAAGGGACGAACCAGATCCAGCGCCTGGTCATCAGCAGGGGGCTGGCCCGCCCGGCGTGACGCGGACCCTGCCACCACGCGAGCCCCCTCCCGGTGTCGGGAGGGGGCTCGCCGCGTGGGTGTGGCGGCGCGTGCTACTTGGCGAGGGTGGCGGCGCCGGCCTGGGCGAACTTCTCGTCGAGGTCGCCGGAGGGGGCGCCGGCGACACCGATGCCGGCGACGGGGGCGCCCTTGGCGGTGACGGGGGCGCCGCCGGCGAGGAAGAGGGTGCCGGGGATGTCCTTCAGGGTGGGGGCGTTGGTGAGGCGCTTGGCCAGCTCGGAGGTGGGGGCGTTCCAGGAGACGGCGGTGTAGGCCTTCTTCACGGCGGACTCGTAGGACTGCGGGCCGGCGCCGTCGCCGCGGAGGGTGACGAGGGTGTTGCCGTTGCGGTCGACGACGGCGACGGAGACCCGCTGGTTCTCCTTCTCGGCGGCGTCCAGCGTGGCCTGCGCGGCCTTGGTGGCGGCCTCGATCGTCAGGTGCGTCGACTGCTGGAGGTTCGCGTTCCCCGCGTCGGCCGTGAGCGCGGCGGGCGCCGCGGCCGGGGCGGAGGCGTTCGCCGAGACGGCGCCGAACGTGCCGGCGGCGATGACGGCGGCGGCGGTGGCACCGAAGAGGATCTTCTTCATGGGGAACTCCGTGAGGTGAGGCGCTGCGGGGAGGTGTTCGTTCGCTCTGCATCCATCGTGTGGCCGCGCCCCCCGCCCGCCGGTCCACGGAGCGGCTGCCCTCCTCGCGCACACTGGAGGACGGCCGGGTCAGCCGATCGGCTGATGCCCCCGTGGTCCCCGCGGGCCACCATGGACTGATATCCCCAGGTCAGGGGCGCAGGGAGGTGCGAAGGTGACACGGCCGACGGAGCAGGACCAGGACCCCGACACCCGCTGGCTGGCGCGGGTCATGCACATCGCGTTCTTCCTTCTGCTCGGCGCCTCGCTCGCCCGCTTCCTGCTGCGCCACCCCTGGGAGGACCGCAGCCCCTGGATCGTCGCGCTCTCCGGCGCCCTCGCCTCCCTCTACCTCCTCGGCCCGGTCGTCGGCACCCGCGCGGCGCCCCGCCGCATCGCCTGGCTGGGCACCGTCGTCGCCGTCTGGATCGTCCTGGTCGTCCTCGCGCCCAGCTTCGCCTGGTGCGCCGTGCCGCTCTTCTACACCGGCCTGCGGACCCTCCCGGCGCGGGCGGCCCTCGGCCTGGTCACCCTGCTGACCGCCTTCGTGGTCTTCGCCCAGGTGCAGCTCGCGCACGGCGGCTGGGACCCCAACCTGATCGTCGCCCCGCCGGCCGTCGCCGCCATCGCGACCGGTGTGTTCGTCTTCTCCGACCGCCAGGCCACACGGCAGCGGGCCCTCATCGCCGACCTCATCCGCACCCGGCGCGAACTCGCCGCCATCGAGCGCCGCGAGGGCACCCTCGCCGAGCGGCAGCGGCTGTCGATGGAGATCCACGACACCCTCGCCCAGGGCCTCTCCAGCCAGCAGATGCTGCTCCAGGCGGCCGACCGCACCTGGGACGGCGACCCGGCGACGGCCCGCCGCCACGTCCGTACGGCCGAGTCCATCGCCGAGCGGAACCTCGCCGAGGCCCGCCGCTTCGTCCACGACCTCGCGCCCGCCGACCTCGCCGAGGGCGGCGGCCTCGAAGAGGCGCTGCGCGGCCTGGCCACCCGCGAGGCGGCGGCCTTCCGCGTCGACGGGACCGCGGCGCCGCTGCCCGAGCGGGTGCAGTCGGCGCTGCTGCGGATCGCCCAGGGCGCCCTCGCCAACATCCGCGAACACGCCGGAGCCGACTCCGCCGCCCTGACCCTCACCTACCTCGACGACCAGGTCGTCCTCGACGTCGCCGACGACGGCCACGGCTTCGACCCCGCCGACACCCCCGGCGGCGTCCGCGGCCACGGACTGCCCGCCATGCGCGTCCGCGCCCAGCAGCTCGGCGGCACCCTCACCGTCGAATCCACCCCGGGCGAGGGCACGGTGCTCTCCGCCGCCATCCCCCTCACCCTGGAGCCCTGATGTCCGTACGCATCCTGCTCTGCGACGACCACGTCGTCGTCCGCGCCGGGCTGCTCGCCCTGCTCGGCAGCACCCCCGACATCGAGGTCGTCGGCGAGGCCGGGAGCGGCGAGGAGGCCGTGGCGATGGCGGCCAAGCTGACGCCCGACGTCGTCCTGATGGACCTCCAGCTCGGCGCCGGCATCGACGGCGTCGAGGCGACCCGGCGGATCGCCCCCACCGGCGTCCACGTCCTCGTCCTCACCACCTACGACACCGACGCCGACATCACCCGCGCCATCGAGGCGGGCGCGACCGGCTACCTCCTGAAGGCCGAGCGGCCCGAGGAGCTCTTCGCCGCCATCCACTCCGCCGCCCAGGGCCGCACCGCGCTGTCCCCTCCGGTCGCCAGCCGCGTCATGGACCGGATGCGGGGCGCCGCCGGGCCGAGCCTGACCGACCGGGAGCGCGACATCCTCGGGCAGCTCGGACGCGGGCTGGGCAACCGGGAGATCGCCCGCGCCCTGTTCATCAGCGAGGCGACCGTGAAGACCCACCTCGGCCGCATCTACGCCAAGCTCGGCGTCGACACCCGCGCGGGCGCCGTGGCGGTCGCCAAGGAACGCCGGCTGCTGCCGTAGGCGGCGCGGCACCGGCCGTCGCGGGCCGTCCGCCCCCAAGACGCCTCCCGGACACCCCACCCACTGCTACTGTGCGTTGCCATTCGACCGCACGGCGTCATGCCGCGGTCGTCGGTACCGGCACTCAGTCCCAGTGGGAGCGCACGTGAAGCTCGCGATCGTCGGCGGTGGCCCCGCCGGCCTCTACCTCTCGATCCTGCTCAAGCGGCAGGATCCGTCGCACGAGATCGCCGTGTACGAGCGGAACGCCGAGGGCTCCACCTACGGCTGGGGCGTCACCTACTGGGCCGGCCTCCTCGACAAGCTGCGGGCGGGCGACCCCGAGTCCGCCGAGGCGGTCGCCGACGCCTCCGTGACCTGGACCGACGGCGTCGCGATCGTCCGCGACGAGCGGACCGTCCACCGGGGCGACGCCGGCTTCGGCATCGGACGGCGGCGGATGCTCGGGCTCCTCGCCGACCGCGCGCGGGAGCTCGGCGTCCGGGTCTCGTTCGAGCACGACGTCGCCGGGCCGGACGCGCCCGAACTCGCCGGCGCCGATCTGGTCGTCGCCGCCGACGGGGTCAACAGCGTCCTCCGCGAGGCCCACGCCGACCGCTTCGGCCCCACCGTCACCAGCGGCCGCAACCAGTACATCTGGCTCGGCACCACCAAGGTGTTCGACTCCTTCAGCTTCGCCTTCAAGGAGACCGAGCACGGCTGGATCTGGTGCTACGCCTACGGCTTCAGCGGCGAGCGCTCCACCTGCGTCGTCGAGTGCTCCCAGGAGACCTGGAAGGGCCTCGGCCTCGACTCCCTCGGTGAGGCCGACAGCCTCGCCCTCCTGGAGAAGCTCTTCCACGACCTCCTCGACGGACACGAGCTGATCGGCCGCGACCGGGCCGACGACGCCGCCCAGTGGCTGACCTTCCGCACCCTCACCACCCGCGTCTGGCACCACGGCAACCTCGTCCTCCTCGGCGACGCCGCCCACACCACGCACTACTCGATCGGCGCGGGCACCACGCTGGCCCTGGAGGACGCCCTCGCCCTCGCGGACGCCCTGCGGGCCCCCGCCGACCTGGACGCCGCCCTCACCGCGTACGGCAGGCGGCGCCGCGCGGAACTCGTCTCCGCCCAGAGCGCCGCCCGCTACAGCGCCCAGTGGTACGAGAACCTCCCCCGCTACATGGCCCTGGAGCCGGCCAGGATGTTCGCCCTCCTCGGCCAGCGCCACTCGCCGCTCCTCCCCCACATCCCGCCGCAGCTCTACTACCGGATCGACCGCGCCGCCGAGCAGCTGGAATCCCTCCGCCGCCTCAAGCGCTGGCTGGGCCCCCGCGTCGCCCGCGCGGTCCACGGCCGCCGCTGACCGTCCGCCCGTCCGCCCGCCGAACCCCGGGCGCGGACCCGGCGGGTGCGAGCGGAGGCACGGGCGGGCGCGGGACACGGGGAGGCGGGGGGGCACGGGGAGGCGCGGGCACATGCGGGCGCGGGCACGGGCGGGGTGCGCGCGGGCGGCCGTCCTCGCGTGCGTCGCCGGTGCGGCGCCGTGACACCATCGGTCCGTGCTCGACATCGGCTACTCCCTCTCGCGTCGCTTCCCCGACCCGCCGCAGACCGACTACCGCCACGCGGACGTCCACTCGCTGCGCCACGACCTCTTCTGCGGGGACGTCTACCTCGCCGACACCGAGGCGGACCGCGAGGTGTCCACAGCCTGGGGATGGGTGCCGGTCCTCGACTTCGCCTGGGCGCTGTGCGACATCGTCGAACAGCTCGACCAGGACCCGCGCGGCAACCGCGCCGCCCAGCCGCAGTACGCCGAACTCGACTTCACCGAGTCCACGGACCGGATGCTCTTCGAGCGCCGCTTCGGCTGGGTGGACGTCGAGGCCGACTGGATGCCCGGCGACGAACCGCCGGTCACCTTCAACCACGCCGCACTGCGCCGCGAGGCCCGCGACTTCCTGCACGACCTGATCGCCGACCTCACCGACATGCACGAGGGCCTCGCCGACAACCCGGCCGTCTGGTCCCTCCAGGCCCGCTTCCCCCGCCTGCCCTGACCGCCTGCCCCACCGTCGGAGCCCCCCCGGAACCGGACGCCCCCGGCGGCGGGGCTCAGTCCTCCACCCGCACCCCCAGCTGCGCCGCGAGCACCGGCGCCAGGTCGAGGAGCTGGGCCGTCGAGACCACCGCCCCGGCCAGCGACTCCACCCCACGCGCGATCTCCAGGCGCCGCACGCCCCGCAGGTCCACGTCCCGCAGCCGCGCCCCGGAGAAGTCCACCCCTGTCAGCACGCAGTCCGTGAACTCGACCCGCTCCAGGACCGCGCCCCCGAAGTCCGCCTCGCTGAGCACGCACCCCTCGAAGACGACGTCCCGCAGCTTCGCCCCCCGCAGGTTCAGGTAGTCGCTCTTCCCGCCCCGCACCACGACCCGCTCCAGCACCGCCCCGTGCAGCTGCGCGCCGCCGAACCGCGCCTCCACCACCTCCACGTCCCGCAGCTGCGCCCCGCCGAGCTCCGTGCCCACCCCCCGCACCCCGGTCAGCACCGAGTCCAGGAAGCGCGCCCCCGTCAGCCGCGTCCCGTCGAGCCCGCACTCCCGCAGCGCGCAGTCCAGGAACCGCGCGCCCTCGCCCGACTGCCCGGCCAGGTCGAGCCCCGCCAGTTCGAGCCCGTCGTAGTCCCCGTCCGGCTCCAGCCCGCCCCCGTGCGGCTCCAGCGGAGGCAGCCGGACCTCCGGCCGCCGTGCCCCCGCCACCTTCTTCTTCCGTGTCGTCGCCATGCCCCCATGGTGATGTACGCCACTGACAGCGCCCCCGATGTCACGAACGCTGACCCGCCCCGCGTCCCCCCTACGAGACCGACACGAGGGAGACGGACATGCGGAAGCTCACGATCATCGGCGGCGGCTTCGCCGGACTCACCGCGGCCCTGACCGCCGCCGAGGCCGGCACCCGGGTGACCCTGCACGAGGCCCACCGGACCCTCGGCGGCCGGGCCCGTACCGCCGAAGGCCCCCACCGCACCAACGAGGGCCCGCACGCCCTCTACGCCGGCGGCCCCCACTGGACCTGGCTCAAGCAGCGCGGCCTCCTCGGACCGCTCGCCCCGCTCCCGGCCGCCGAGAGCCTCCGCTTCCGCTTCCACCAGGACGGCGCCCTGCGCCGCGTCCCCCCGCTCGGCCTGCTGCGCCAGGCCCTCCGCAGTGCCGAACGGGCCCCCGTCGACCTCGACTTCCGCACCTGGGCCGGCCGCCTCGCGGGCGCGCGCACCGCCGCGACGGCCGCCGCGTACAGCGGGGTCGCGCTCTTCCACCACGACCCCGGCGCGCTCTCCGCCCGCTTCGTGCAGGAACGGCTGCACCGCGCCGCCTCCCTGCCCCCCGAGGCCCACTACATCCGGGGCGGCTGGGGCGAGCTGATCGGCCGGATGGCCGCGCGCGCCCGGGAGGCGGGCGTCCGCATCGAGACCTCGTCCCGCGTCGACGCCCTGCCGGCCGACGAGGGCCCGGTGATCGTCGCCACCGCCCTGCCCGCCGCCGCCCGGCTCCTCGGCGACCCGTCGCTGACCTGGGAGAGCGGCCGTACCGTCCTCGTCGACCTGGCGCTGCGCACCCGCAAGGGCGACCCGTTCGTCGTCTCCGACCTGGACGCACCCGGCTGGGTCGAGCGCTTCACCGCGCAGGACCCGTCGCTCGCCCCCGCCGGGCAGCAGCTGATCCAGGCCCAGCTCCCCATCGGCCCCGACGCGGGCAAGGCCGACGGCGTCGCCCACGCCGAACGCCTCCTCGACCTCGGCTTCCCCGGCTGGCGCGAACGGACCGTGTGGCGGCGCGAGTCCGTCTCCCAGGGGCGCACCGGCGCCGTCGACCGCCCCGGCACCACCTGGCGCGACCGGCCCGCCGTCGACCGCGGCGACGGCGTGTACCTGGCCGGCGACCAGGTGGCGGCCCCCGGCGTGCTGTCGGAGGTGTCCTTCACCAGCGCCGTCGAGGCGGTCTCCCTCGCCCTGCGCGCCGACCGGACCGGCCCCGGTCGGCGCCCCGGGACCGGCGACCGGTCCGGCCGCCCCGACGGCCTTGACCTCAAGCGCGCTTGAGGTCGGAGGCTGTACGCGTCAAGCCGCCCACCGGCCCGTACGACGACCCAGGGGAACGCCATGCACGCCATCCGCCTCCACGCCTTCGGCCCCGCCGAGAACCTCTCCTACGAGGAGACCCCCGACCCCGAGCCGGGCGCCGGCCAGGTCCGCATCCGGGTCGCGGCGGCCGGCGTGCACCTCCTCGACACCGCACTGCGCGAGGGCGCCACCGGTCCGTTCCCCGCCCCCACCGCACTGCCCACGACCCCCGGCCGCGAGGTCGCCGGCACCGTCGACGCCCTCGGCGAGGGCACCGACCCGTCCTGGCTCGGCCGGCGGGTCGTCGCCCACCTCGGCATGAACCCCGGCGGCTACGCCGAACTCGCCGTCACCGACGCCGCCCGCCTCCACGCCCTGCCCGACCACCTCGGCGAGGCGGAGGCCGTCGCCATGATCGGCACCGGCCGCACCACCCTCGGCATCCTGCAGTTCACCACCCTCGGCCCGGACTCCGTCGCCGTCGTCCCCGCCGCCGCGGGCGGCATCGGCACCCTGCTCGTCCAGTACGCCAAGAACGCCGGTGCCCACGTCATCGGCCTCGCCGGCGGCCCCGCCAAGGTCGCGCTCGTCCGCGAGAACGGCGCCGACCTCGCCGTCGACTACACGGAGCCCGGCTGGCCCGACACCGTCCGCGCCCACCTCGACGGCCTCGGCAAGCGGGCCACCGTCGTCTTCGACTCGGTGGGCGGCGACGCCGGCCGCGCCGCCGTCGACCTCCTCGGCAAGGGCGGACAGCACCTCGTCTTCGGATGGTCCGGCGCCGGCGGCCCGGAGGCCGGCGCCCTCACCTTCACCGAGGAGGAGCTCACCGCCCGGCGCATCGTCTCGGAGTCCGTCCTCGGCCCCGTCATGATCCGCAAGGCGGGCGGCGACGTCCGCGGTCTCGAACTCGCCGCCCTCGACGCCGCGGCCACCGGCACCCTCCGCCCCGCCGTCCACCGCTTCCCCCTCGCGGACGCCGCGGGAGCCCACCGCGCCCTGGAGAACCGGGGCACGACGGGCAAGGTCGTCCTCGTCCCGTAGGTCCCGGCCCCCGGCCCGTGTCCCTGAGGTCCCGGCCCCCGGCGCCGTCAGACGCCGACGACGTCCCAGGAGTGCGCCTTGAACTCCTTCAGGAAGTCCGGGTGGTCCTCCCACATCCGGGCCACCTGGCGCAGCACGTCCCAGTTGTGCTCCAGGGCCTGGTCGACGACCTGACGCAGCTCCGGCGCCGTCTCCCGCTTCTCCACGAGGCCGCTGACGGCCGACGCCGCCTGCACCGTGTACCGCGTGGCCCGCAGCGCCCGCGAGGTGTCGTCCATGCCGAACCCGTGGTCACTGCCGTTCGCGGGGTCGAAGAGCGGCGTCAGCCGCGCCTCGACGAAGGCGGTGATCCGCTGGAACCGCTGCTCGATGTCCGTGTTCATGCGTTCTTCCTACACCCTCGCCCCACCGAGCTCCGCAAGCGCCCCGTCCGTCAGGCGGTAGATCGTCCACTCGTCCTGCGGACGGGCGCCCAGGGACTCGTAGAAGTCGATCGACGGCTTGTTCCAGTTCAGCACCGACCACTCCAGGCGCCCGTAGCCCCGGTCGACGCAGATCCGCGCCAGCTCGCGCAGCAGCGCCTTGCCGTGACCGCCGCCCCGCGCCTCCGGACGGACGTACAGGTCCTCCAGGTAGATGCCGTGGACCCCGCGCCACGTCGAGAAGTTGAGGAACCAGAGCGCGAACCCGGCCACCTCGCCGGAGTCGGTCTCCGCGATGTGCGCGAAGACCGCGGGGTGCTCGCCGAAGAGGGCCTCGCGGAGCTGCTCCGGGGTCGCGTGGACCTCGTCGAGGGCCTTCTCGTACTCCGCGAGGTCGCGGACCATGGCGTAGATGACAGGGACGTCGGCAGGCGTGGCTGTACGGATCATGGGGCCAGCCTGCCCCGGCTCAGGCCCTCCTGGCCAGCAGGATTCGGGCCAGCGCCACCTGCTCGGCGTCGAGCCCCGGCTCGCCGTCCTCGACGTCCCACAGCCCGTTCTGCAGCACCCGCCCCAGCGTCCACGCCGCCGCCCGACGCCGGTCCCCCGCCACCTCGGCCAGCAGGTCGAAGCGCCACAGCACCTCCGCCGGATCGGGATCGAACCGGTCCGTCAGCGCCGGCAGCAGATCGAACCCGGGATCCCCCGCCAGCGGCTTCGGGTCGATCGCCAGCCACGGCCCGCGCCCGTCCGGGCCCCCGGGACCCCCGTCCCCAGCGGATCCGGATCCACCCGGACGGCCCCCCGCCTCCGGGGCGCCCGCGAGCACGTTCCCGATGTGCAGGTCCCAGTGGAGCAGCCGGTCCCCCGGCTCCCCCGCCACCTCCCGCACCGCCGCCGCGCAGTCCCGCAGCACCGCCGCGTCGTCGGCGCCCAGCCGCGCCACCGCCGCCGGCGCCTCCGCCAGCATCCCGGCCGCGATGTCCGCCAGCCGCCGCATCCCCTCCGGCGCCGGCACCGCCACCAGCCGGGCCAGCAGCCCCGCCACGATCCGCAGCGCCTCCCGCGTGTCGGCCAGCGAGGACAGCGGCCGGCTCTCGTCCAGCCGCTCCAGGAGCATCGTCCCCGTCCCCGCGTCGTGGTCGAGCAGCCGCACCGCCCCCGCCCCGTCCCACACCCGCAGCGCGACCGCCTCGCCCTCCGACTCCTCGTCCAGGAGCTGGAACTTCAGCGCCGCCCGCGTGCCGTCCGCCACCCGCACCACCGGCAGCACCAGCGACGCCACCCCGTACATCGACGCGCCCGTCACCCGCAGCCCCCACCGCCCGAGGAACTCCTCCGCCAGCCCCGGCAGCCCCGCCACGAACGCCCGCCCCGCCGCGCCGTTGTACCGCTCCTGGGACCGCGCCAACTCCTCGGGCACGCGCACGACGCCACGATCCGGCGTCCCGGTCGCGCACACGACACCACCCTCCGACGCCCCGGTCACGCCACCGGAGACACGATCCGACTTCCCGGCTCCACGAGTCATCCCCCGACCCTAGGGCCTGTCGTCACCATCGCCTCTGCCCCGCGACGCCTGGCACGCGCACCAGACGCCGCAGGGCCGCCCTTCGGGCAACGAGGGGATGGTGACGACAGGCCCTAGGGGGCGTCCTGCCCCGAGCCGCCCTCATCTCCCGGCAGGACGCGGCCCACCCCGGCATCGCCCAGCGCCCGCGAGAACTCCGTCGCGTCGTACAGCGCGTCCCCGCCCGGCAGGGCCGTACCGTCCACGAGCACCGTCGGCGTGCCGCCCACCCCCGACTCCTCGAACGCCCTCTCCGCGCCGGCGACCCAGACCCGGTGCGCGTCGTCGCGCACGGCACGGTCGAAGGCGGGCCCGCGCAGCCCCTCCACCCCGTCGGCGATCCGCAGCAGACGGTCCACGGAGTACCCGTCCGCCGACTCCCGCGCGGGCTGCGAGGCGAACAGCGCCGCCTGGTACGCGGCGAACCTCCCCGGCCCGGCGTCCACCGCCGCCCGCAGCGCGTTCGCCGCCCGCGCCGAGGCGGTGCCGCCGGTGCGCGCGTCGAGGAAGGAGGCGACGACGTACTCGACCCGCACCGTGCCCGCGGCGGCCTCGTCGGCGAGGACCGTCCCGGCGCTCTCCTCGAACCGCGCGCAGTAGCCGCACCGCGGGTCCACGAACACGGTCACCGTGTGCGGGGCCTCCGCGGGGCCGACGACGATCTTCGTACCCTCCACGGCCGCCGGCAGCGTCGCGAGCACCTCCACCCGCTCGGCCGGGACCGCCGCGACCGCCGCGGCGGCCGTCGGCCCGCCGGCCGAACACCCCACCGCCGCAAAGCCGATGAGACCGGCCGAGAGCGCCGCGGCGACACCGCGCCGAGTCCTGCGCACGGGCATGGGGGAGTCCTTCCGTAGCGACGAAATCCGCACGAGATCCGCACCCTCGAACCTAGGCCGGACACCACCCCGCGCCCCGCGCCGAAGGACCCGTATCCAGGGGACCAAGGCCCCGGGTAACGTCCCGCCCACGCACCCGGAAGAGGGATACACATGAGCACGGTCAACGGCGGCATCTCGTTCTGGTTCGCGCAGGAGGGCACCCCCGCGCCCCGCGAACCGCTCCCCGGGGACACCACGGCCGACGTCTGCATCGTCGGCGGCGGCTACACCGGCCTGTGGACCGCCTACTACCTGAAGAAGGCCGTCCCCTTCCTCCGGATCACCGTCCTCGAAGCCGCGTTCTGCGGCTACGGCGCCTCCGGCCGCAACGGCGGCTGGCTCTACAACGGCATCGCCGGCCGCGACCGCTACGCCAGGCTCCACGGACACGACGCCGCCGTCCGCCTCCAGCAGGCCATGAACGCCACCGTCACCGAGGTCCTCGACGTCCTCGACACCGAGAAGATCGAGGCCGACCAGCACCGCGGCGGCGTCCTCGAAGTCGCCCTCTCCCCCGCGCAGCTCCTGCGCCTCAGGGAGTTCCACGCCACCGAGACCTCCTTCGGCGAGACCGACCGCGAGCTGTACGGGGCCCGCGAGACCGCCGAACGCGTCCGCGTCACCGGCGCCGTCGGCTCCTCCTGGAGCCCGCACGGCGCCTGCCTCCACCCGGTCAAGCTGGTCAACGGCCTCGCCGCCGCCGTCGAGGCGCTCGGCGTCACGATCCACGAGTCGACCCCCGTCACCGAGATCAGGCCCCAGCACGCCGTCACCCCGTACGGCACGGTCCGCGCCCCCTACGTGCTGCGCTGCACCGAGGGCTTCACCGCCTCCCTCGCCGGCCAGCGCCGCACCTGGCTCCCCATGAACTCCTCCATGATCGTCACCGAGCCCCTCACCGACACCCAGTGGGACGCCCTCGGCTGGGCCGGCGGCGAGGCCCTCGGCGACATGGCCCACGCCTACATGTACGCCCAGCGCACCGCCGACGGCCGCATCGCCCTCGGCGGCCGCGGCGTCCCGTACCGCTTCGGCTCGAAGACCGACAACGACGGCCGCACCCAGCCCCAGACCGTCGAGGCCCTCCGCGACCTCCTCGTCCGCTTCTTCCCCCAGCTCGCCGGCGTCGGCATCGACCACGCCTGGTCCGGCGTCCTCGGCGTCCCCCGCGACTGGTGCGCCACCGTCACCCTCGACCGCTCCACCGGCCTCGGCTGGGCCGGCGGCTACGTCGGCTCCGGCGTCGCCACCGCCAACCTCGCCGCCCGCACCCTCCGCGACCTCATCCAGCAGGACTCCGGCCAGTCCGGCCCCACCGACCTCACCGCCCTCCCCTGGGTCGGCCACAAGGTCCGCAAATGGGAACCCGAACCCCTCCGCTGGCTCGGCGTCCAGACCATGTACGCCGCCTTCCGCAGCGCCGACCGCCGCGAATCCGCCACCCACACCGCCACCACCGACCCCCTCGCCACCCTCGCCAACCGCCTGAGCGGCCGCTGACCCGCACCCCCCACGGGGTTCCGGCCGGGGGGTGGCTCCCCCGGCTCAGTCCACGTCGATGCCGAAGTCCCCCACCAGCTCCTCCAGCCCGCCGCCGTACCCCTTGCCGCCGACCACGAAGTCCCAGTCACCGCCGGCGCGGCGGCGGAACGACCCGAGCACGAGGGCGGTCTCGCCGGGCCGCCCGTCGGAGACGACGAGCCGGTCGAGCTCGGTCCCGGCGTCGTCACGGAGCCGGATGCCCGCCTCGGTGAAGCCGCGCAGGTCCGCCTCCGGATCGACCTCGGGATCGACGGCGGCCACCAGCACGAGGCGGTCGGCGCGCGCCGGAAGGGCGTCGAACCCGACCCGCACGGCCGCCCGGTCCCCGGGCGCGGCGGCCACCGACGACACCGAACCGTCCGGAGTGGCCGGGTTGTTGTAGAAGACGAACCACTCGTCGCCGAGGACCCGGTTCCCCGCGCAGACCAGCGCGCACACGTCGAGGGCCACCGGCCCGGTCCACACCATCCCGAGCAGGTTGAAGTCCTCGTCGGCCTCGACGGCCGGCACGGCGGCGGGCACGACGGGGGCGGGCGCCGGAGCGGACGGGATCACGGGGCCCAGCCGGCCCCGCAGCCCGTGCTGCCGGAGCAGCTCGACGAGCTCCGTACCCGAGATGAGGGTGAGGGGCTTGCCGTTGGCGAAGGTGTACGAGCCCGGCCCGAAACCGGACGTGGTGACGAGGACGCCCTTGTTCGCGCCGGCGCCCTGCACGGTCCCGAACAGGTCCCTAACGGCGGTGGGCGGCACGGTGTTCCGGTAGCGCTTCACCTGGACGAGGATCGACCCACCGCTGATGGGATCGGGATCGAGGGCCTCGACGTCGACACCGCCGTCGTTGGACCGCTGCGTGGTGACGGCCTGCAGACCACGGGCCCGGAACAGCTGCGCCACCAGCCCCTCGAACGCGACCGGGTCCATGGTCAGGAGATCGGGCTCCTCCCCGTCGCCCTGGACGACGACGTCCCCGCTCACCTGCCCCGGCGAGACCAGCGGCGCGACCGGCACCCGCTCGTCCGGCCTGGCGGAGAGCCGGCCGGCGAGACCCCCGGTCAGGCACTCCACGGCCCCGACGAGCTCCAGGTTGAGCCCCTCGAACACCCCCCGGTCCACCGCCACGGAGGCCACGCAGGCCCGCGCCGCCAGCCCGGTGGCCGGATCGACACCCCCCACGTACCCGTTGAGGGTGACCCCCTCCAGCGCACCGAACCGGTCCGCCGCGAACAGCTCCCGCACGGCGAGGAGCACACTCTGCGCCAGCACGTCCCGGTAGAGCGCCCGCCGCCGCGTCACCGGCCGCGGGACCTCCTTCTCCTGGTCCGTGCTCGGCAGGTACTTGACGCCCTTCGCCCCCGGCACGACCTCGTACCCGGGCAGGTCCCAGTCGAGCACGAGCCGGCGCCGGGCCCGCTCGTACGCCGCGGACACCTCGCGGGGAAAGCCCTCGGGCCAGGCGGTCGAGGCGAACAGCACGGCGGAGAAGAACTCGACGACGGTGTCCGCCTCCCCCTCGCGCAACGCCCCGACCATCCCGGCGACACCGCCGTTGTGCGCGCGTATCTCCGCGAGCCGGCCGGCCGCCCACACGTCGTGCTCCCGCCGACGGGCCGCCAGCCGCTCGACCCGCCGCACCTCCGCCGCCCGCGCCTCGTGCAGATCCCGCTCGAACCGCGCCGACGCCTCCCGCTCCGCCTGCGCCGACCCGGACGCCGGCCGGTAGAACCGCCGGTCCGGCATGGCCACCGGCTCCCCCAGGGGCCCCGGCACGAACGGCTCCACGACCTCCTCCCGCCGCAGTGACTCCACCCCGAACGCCGCGCCCCGGCACCCCGCCGCCAGGAACGACTCCAGCTCCGCCACCCGCCGGTCGATCTCCCGCGTCCTGCGCAGCGCGTCCGCGTCCCTCCGCTGCCGGTACGCCGCCCGCTCCTCGCGCCGCATCCGCGCGACGTCCCTCTCGTACGCCCACTGCGCCCGCTGCGCCTCCCTCTCCCGGCGCAGCACGGCCTCCCGCTGCCCTTCCCTCTCCCTCTGCGCCACCCTCTGCTGCTCGGCCCACACCCCCATGAGCCCTTCACCCCGCCGCGCCATCCCCACCCCTCCCCCGACTCCCGACACCACCCCCCAATCCTCCCGGACCCGGCCACCCCACCCCCGCCCTACCCTCAGGTAGCCCCAACTCGTGACCCCCGCCGCGGCTTCGCTCCCGGCGCCGACGGGCGGGTGGATCCCCGACCCCGTCACCCGCGGTCAGCTCCGCGTCTCCTCACGGCGCCCCACGGCGGCCGCGTCGGGCACGAGGAGCAGCTTGCCGGTGGTACGCCGGGCCTCCAGGTCGCTGTGGGCGCGGGCGGCCTCGGACAGCGCGTAGCGGCCCGTGACGGTGACCGCGAGCGCCTCGGAGCGCACCCACTCGAACACATCGGCGGCCCGTCGGAGCAGTTCGGACCGATCGGCGATGAAGTCCCCGAGGCTGGGCCGGATCAGGGTCAGCGAACCGCCGTGGGCGAGCCGCATCGGATCGAACGGCGGCACGGCACCACTTGCCGCGCCGAAGAGCACGAGACGGCCGCGCGGCCGCAGGCTGGCGAGGCTCGCGTCGAAGGTGTGCGCGCCGACGCCGTCGAAGACGACCGGCAGTCCCTGACCGCCGTTGAGCCGCCTCACCTCGGTCGCGAGATCGTCGACCGCGGAGGACAGGATCACCTCGGCGGCCCCGGCGCGCTTCGCCAGCTCGGCCTTCGCCGTGGTCGACGTCGTGCCGATCACCCTGCCGCCGAGATGGGTGACGAGCTGGGTCAGAAGCAGCCCCATGCCACCGGCAGCCGCATGCACGAGCACCGTGTCGCCCCCCTGAACAGGGTAGGCGTCCTTGACGAGGTAGTGCGCGGTCATGCCTTGCAGGAGCACGGCGGCGGCCGTCTCGAAGCCGATGTCGTCGGGCAGCGGCACCAGCCGGGAGGCGTCCACGACAGCCCGCTCCGCATACGTGCCGGGAATCTCCACCCAGCCGACCCGGTCCCCGACCGCGACGTCGGTGACACCGGGTCCCACGTCGACGACCGTCCCGGCGCCCTCAGCGCCCGGCGTGAAGGGCAGCGGGAGGCTGTACCGGCCTTCGCGGTGGTAGACGTCGAGGAAGTTCACCCCGGCCGCGGCGACCTCCACGACCGCCTCGCCCGGACCCGGCCGCGGCTGCTCCACCTCGGCCTCCCGCAGCACCTCGGGACCGCCCACTTCGTACACCTGAATCGCTCGCATGACCCTCCCCTAACGGCTCGTCACCCCACCAACCCCGTTGCCGTCCCTCCGATTCCCGGCAACCAGCCCACCCCGACGCCCCCGCCGAGACCCGGGACGCCCCGCCTTCCCCCGCGAAGAGCCGGCCCGACCCACGGCTGCCGAGGCCGCGGTCGCGGCCTTGCGGTACGGCGGCCGGACGGAGCCGCCGCCGCACGCCCCCGCACGCCCCCGTCCGGCGCCGTCGACGCCGGCCCCGGACGTCAGTCGCCCATCAGATCCGGGTAGGGACAGAGTTCCAGCTCGGCAGCCGGCCGATCGGCCCACTTCCACCAGACGTGCCGGTCGGAGCATCCCCAGACCACACGGCAGGTGCGGCGGTCGTCCTCCTCGCGGTGACACCGCACCATCGCACCGGCCTTCAACTCACCATCGCACTGCGGACAGGCGGGTACGGAGTCGGTCGGCACGTCAGCAACCTACCCGTTCCCCCCGACAGCCCGAACCGAACCGCATGCCCCTCCACCACATGGTCGGCTCCCGGTGCTCCGGCTCCGAAGAGAAGCACTGCCTCCTCGCCCTGCCCGGGGCGGCCCGGCGACTCGACCGACGGTCGGGCGGCACACCCGCGATCATGCGCAAGGGTCGACGCCGGGGAACCTTCGCCTGGAGCCCCCTGTCGGGTTCGAACCGACGAGCCCTCACTTCACAAGAGAGGTTGGGCCGTCACGGGCCCGAGCTGCGGGTTCGCTGGCTCGGTGCAGCGCGGCCATGTTGCCCGCTTCGCGCCCCGATTCCCCGTGCTTCTCCGCTCAACCCGGCACGGGTGTGGCGCGGGATGTCGGGACGAGTCGATCAGGACACGGGCTTCATCGTGTGGCCCAAGGCGACCAGACCGAGCCCGACCACGAACAGCGTTGCGCTGCCGAACCCGATGCACGACACCAGCACCGCACCGGCTCCCCAGAGTCTTGATTGCCGGACGTACCTTGGCAACCGTCGGCCTGGCAGGCGTCCGAGAAGCAGAGCATGGATGCCGAGGACGACTCCCGCGAGCCAGGCCCCACCGACGACCACAATCAGTGGCAGAAGCGCTCTCGCGAATGATGTTGACAAGGAAATCGTCGTGGCGCGAGTCACCGTGGGTTCAAACCCCGGACCCACCGCGCAGGTGAACGACCTCTGCCCAGCACGAACGGTCAGGGGGCGATTCTTCCGGGATCCGCTCTTCACTGCAGTTCCCCTTCGGATACCGCGTGAGCGGGCACGCACGGGGCACGGCTGCAGCCTTCTAACTCTCAGGCCGCAGGACCACGTCGATGGCGTGGGCGTAACCGTCAGGGTCATCGACCGAGATGCGTGCGTGCCAGCGCTGGGGTCCACCGATGTACTTCACCAAGCGGCTCTCCCCCAGGACGTCTCCCACTGCGAATCTCCTATCCGCCAAGTAGAGAGTCTGATCAAGCACTGTGGTGAATGAGGAGTCACTCGCGACGCCCTCGCCGTGGTCAAGGAAGAGTCGCACCTTGACCAGGACCGTCTGAGCCTGCGCTCGGAGGATCACGTGGGTATCCGAGGATGCGGCCGGCTTCCCGTCCAGGTCCAGACCATCCGGAATCCAGTCCGGAGACCCCAGAGCCACGCGCGGATGATTGATGTACAGGTCGACGCCTGCAATCTGCACGGAGTCCCACTTCCATCGTCACTGCGGTGGGTGGACGCTAGCAGCCACGTTGGCGAGCGCTCTGCCAAGATCGCAGGAGAGGCTTTGGCCGGCACCCACCCACTGAAAGACGACTAGACGACGCTCGTGGAGCCGCCCAGGGTCGCCGTACGCGACCGCAGCCCGCGGTCCCTCGACTTCATCGCAGCCGCCCGCCGGGACCCGCTGTACGCCGCCTTCGTGCTTGCCATCGCGATGGGGTTCCGTCTTCGCCATTTGCACGGGTCGCCTTGCCGTGCCCCTCAACGTCCACCGGTCCTTCGCCCGCGTCACCCAGGCGGCCGGCCTCCGGCTCATCCGCCTCCACGACGCCCGGCACGGCTGCGCGATGCTGCTCACCGCCGCCGGCGTGGTGCCACGCGTCGTGATGGAGATCCTCAGCCACAGTCAGATCAGTCTGACCATGGACGTCTGCACCCACGTCGTCCGGGGCACCCAGCGCGAGGCCATCAGCCACATTGACCGGCTCCTCAAACGAAAGCGCCCACAGCTCCGCCCCGACGGTGGCTGCCGTGTTGAATGCCGGTCTGACTCAACCCCGTGTTCAGCATGGGGCTGCGTCAGTGAAACCAGACCACGAGACGCACGTTCTCGGCGCCGTGAATGTCACTGAGGATGCGCATAACGCTCCAGACCCGGCCCCAGTCTGTGTCGGTCCCTGCGGCCGAAGCACGGCTTCGCGTGCCGGAGGCGTCCGTCTCCTGCCAGTCGGTGGCAGAAAGCTCTGCCCAGGTCAGCCACGTCGTTCCGTGTACGTAGCGGGGGCCGCCGCAGTCTGCGAACTCACGACGCAGCCCTTCCGACGCGTCGTCCGGGAAGCCACGGTCCTCGGCAAGTGGGCGGAAGCCGAAGTAATTGCGGACCCCGAAGAGGCAGGCCAGGCCGTCGTAGGCGTTACCCCTGTTCAGCAGGAAGAGGTCGATGCCCGCTTCCCAGACTGTGTCCTCGTCGTCTGGACCCCACAGCCGGGCCCCGGGGCGGCACTCGATCATTCCACTGACATCGGTCGTCATGGCGTGATCCTGCCTGCCGGGTCGAGGAGCGAGCATCCACCTTTCGCTCCGCACACCCGCGGCCGACCACCGCCGATGATGTCACCGGTGGATGCCGAAGACCCCCGACCATGATCGGTCGGAGGTCTTCGACGCTCCTGCCTGGAGCCCCCTGTCGGGTTCGAACCGACGACCCCCGCTTTACAAGAGCGGTGCTCTGGCCAGCTGAGCTAAGGAGGCAGCGAGTGCAGTGTAACGAACGGGGGTGGGGGGTGGTCGGGAATCTCACCGTCGGGAGGGTGCTGACAGATCGGGTGCGGGGAGGTAGCGTCACGGGGAGTTCATCCAGGTGGACTAGACCTCAATCCTTCCTTTACTCGGATCGTCCGGCACGTTCCTGCCGGTGAAGGGACACATCACCATGGCTTCCGTCACTTTCGACAAGGCGACCCGGGTGTACCCCGGCGCCACCAAGCCCTCCGTCGACCAGCTGGACATCGAGATCGCCGACGGCGAGTTCCTCGTGCTGGTCGGTCCGTCCGGCTGTGGCAAGTCGACGTCGCTCCGCATGCTCGCGGGCCTCGAGGACGTCAACTCCGGCGCGATCCGCATCGGTGACCGCGACGTCACGCACCTGCCGCCGAAGGACCGGGACATCGCGATGGTGTTCCAGAACTACGCGCTGTACCCGCACATGACGGTCGCCGACAACATGGGCTTCGCGCTCAAGATCGCCGGCGTGAACAAGTCGGAGATCCGGGCGAAGGTCGAAGAGGCCGCGAAGATCCTCGACCTCACCGAGTACCTGGACCGGAAGCCGAAGGCGCTCTCCGGCGGTCAGCGCCAGCGTGTGGCCATGGGCCGCGCCATCGTGCGCGAGCCGCAGGTGTTCCTCATGGACGAGCCGCTGTCGAACCTCGACGCGAAGCTCCGTGTGTCGACCCGTACGCAGATCGCCGGTCTGCAGCGCCGCCTGGGCATCACGACGGTGTACGTGACGCACGACCAGACCGAGGCCCTCACCATGGGCGACCGCGTCGCCGTGCTGAAGGACGGTCTGCTCCAGCAGGTCGACTCGCCGCGCAACATGTACGACCGGCCCGCCAACCTCTTCGTCGCCGGCTTCATCGGCTCCCCGGCCATGAACCTGGTCGAGGTCCCGATCACCGACGGCGGCGTGAAGTTCGGCAACAGCGTCGTCCCCGTCTCCCGCGACGCCATCGCCGCGGCGTCCGCCAACGGCGACACCACGGTCACGGTCGGCGTCCGCCCCGAGCACTTCGACGTGCAGGGCCCGACGGGCAAGGACGGCCTGGCCGTCACGGTCAACGTGGTCGAGGAGCTCGGCTCCGACGGCTTCGTGTACGGCTCCACCCGCGTCGGCGGCGAGGACAAGGACCTGGTCGTCCGCGTCGGCGGCCGTGACGTGCCGGCCAAGGGCACCACGCTGCACGTCGTGCCGCGCGCGGCCGAGCTGCACGTCTTCTCGACCTCCACGGGCGCGCGTCTCAGCGACTGACGCCACCCGGGCCTCCCCGGCTCCCGTACGGCCCCGCAACCGCTCGGCGGATGCGGGGCCGTCCGTTTAAACGGGCGTTCCGCGGAAAACCCCGGCATTCGGGGCCCGTCCCGGGTCGCCGCGTCAACACCGGCTTCGAAAAGGCGCCTCGAACTGTCCCCCGCGAGAGTGACTAAATGTCGCCATATCACTACCGGCCGCTACGCTCGCCTGCGTGACGCACACTGCCCGCCGAATCGGCCGCTCTCTCGCCCTCGTCCTGCCCGTCGTCCTGGTGCTCTCGGGAACGCTCGCGGTGTCCGCCGTTCCGTGGGCGGGCCAGGACTCCGGAACCCAGCTGACGGCCTCCTCCTCGGAGGTCTCCGTCCGGGCCAAGTCCCGTGCCCCGCAGGACGTCCTGCGCGACCAGCTCCTCGCCGAGCTCCAGGAGAAGGACCCCGGCACGGCCCTCACCCACCTCCAGCGCGAGGTGGAGAACCGCCCGTCGCTGGCCAAGCACTGCATCTCGATCGCCCGGGCTCTGGGCCGCGCCGCCGTCGAGCACTACGGGCCCTCGCGCGCCCAGTCCTTCTCCCGCCCGGTCTGCGACACCTCGTACGCGACCGGCGTCATGCGCGCGAGCTGAGCCGGGTCGCGCGTCCGGCCGTCGGGCGTACGGGGCGGCGCCTATCGTTCCCCGTATGCACACCTCTCCGACGCAGGCCGTGGTCCTGGCGGGCGGCCAGGGCTCACGGCTGCGCCCGTACACCGACGACCGCCCCAAGCCGATGGTCGAGATCCCGGGCACCGGGACCCCGATCATCGGCCATCAGCTTTCCTGGCTGGCCGCCGAGGGCGTGACCGACGCCGTCGTCTCCTGCGGCCACCTCGCCGAGGTGCTCCAGGAGTGGCTGGAGAACGCCGACCTCCCCCTCAAGGTGACGACGGTCGTCGAGTCCGAGCCGCTGGGCCGCGGCGGCGGCCTGAAGTACGCCGCCGCGCACCTGCCCGCGCCGGACCAGCCCTGGTACGCCACGAACGGCGACATCTGGACCCGCTTCTCCCTGCGCGAGATGGCCGCGTTCCACACCGAGCGGGACGCCGTCGCGACGCTGGCCCTGGCCCGCCCCCGGATCCCGTGGGGCGCCGTCGAGACCGACACCTTCGGGCACATCACCGACTTCGTCGAGGCGCCGCCGTCGCCGTTCCTCATCAACGCGGGCGTGTACGTCTTCTCCGCGACCTTCACGGAGCTCCTCCCGGACCTCGGCGACCACGAGCGGACCACGTTCCCCCGGCTCGCCCGTGAACGCCGCCTCGCGGGCTTCCCGCTGCCGCAGGGGGCGTACTGGCGGGCCATCGACACCGCCAAGGACCTGACCGAGGCCGCCAAGGAGCTGGCCGCGCAGCGCGCCTGACGGCTGGCCGCGTGACGGCGACCCGACGGAGTACGCGAGTACCTGAGTACCCGAGTAGTCGCGTGGTCGCGTGGTCGACCAGCCGTGTCGTCGCGCACGACGCGGGAACGACGGAAGAGGGCGGCACCGCGATCGCGTCGCGGTGCCGCCCTCTCCGTGTCGGGGCGTGGGGTCAGCCCAGGAGGCCGCCGATCGGGTTGCGGGCGCCACCCGAGGTGGAACCGCTCTCGGTGGGGGTGCTGCCGCCGCCGGAGCCGCCGGAGGAGCCGCCGGACGAACCGCCGGTGCTGCTCGGGCCGTCGCTGGTGGACGGCGGGGGCGCGGGCTTGGACTGGGTGGGCGTACGGCTGCCGGTACCGCCGGTGGAGCTGCCGCGGGTGGCGGTGGGGCTCTGGGTCCGGGCGGACTCGCGGGTCGTCTCGGTGGGCCGCGCGGCCTCCTGGGTCTCCTCGCGCTCGGCGGGGGCCTTGGTGGTCTCGGCGGGCTTGGGAGCGGTCGAGGCGCTCTTGGAGGGGGCACGGCGCTGCGGCTCGGTGGGGAGCGGCTGGCCGGGCAGGTGGTTGATCGGGTCGTCGTTGGGGCCGGGGACGGTGACCATCTCGGTGGAGCGGACGGCGCCGCCGAGGACGGAGCCGACGAGCAGGGTGAGGCCGACGACGACGGAGGCGAGGAGGGTGCTGCGGCGGATGACGCGGCGGCGGAGGTCCCAGAGGTCGGCGCGGGGGCCGAGGGTGCGCCACGCCTCGCCGGCGATGCGGCCGTCGAGGGAGTAGACGGGGGCACCGGCGATGATCAGCGGGGACCAGGCGGCCAGGTAGATGATGTCGGCGGAGTCGTAGACCGGGACGGTCTTCCAGCTGACGGTCAGCAGCAGCGCGGCGGAGAGCAGGGCGCCGACGACGGCCGCGAAGCGCTGCCAGAGGCCGAGGACGGTGAGGACGCCGACGACGACCTGGAGGAAGGCGACGGTGAGTCCGGCGCCGACGGGGTGCTGGAGGGCGAAGTCGCGGAGGGGTTCGGCGAGGGCCCACGGGTGGAGGGAGTTGAGCCACTTCACCATCGAGCCGCGCTCGCCGCCGTCGAAGTAGACGGGGTCGCAGAGCTTGCCCATGCCGGCGTAGATGGAGATGAAGCCGAGGAAGACGCGGAGCGGGAGGAGGACGACGCCGAGGTTCATCCGGCGGCCGGGGTAGTAGGCGTGCCGGACGCTGTCGTTGCCGTGGCGCTGGGCGGCGCGGCCGTGCGGCGCCTCGTCGTACGGCTCGGGCGCCTCGGGCCGGAGCTCGTAGACGTCGTCGTACGCGCCCTCGGCGCGGCGCATCGGAGGCAGCAGGGGCGCGGAGTCGGCGGGCACGACGGGGGTCGGCATGGTGGTGTCGATCCGCGGGATCGCCTGCGTGTCGCCGGTCTCGTGACCGGGGTGGCCCCCGCGCCCGCCGACCGGTTCGAGCGTGGAGACGGACGACTCGCGCACGGCCTGCAGGAGGCCGGTGGCGCCCGGTGCGGACTTGCCGGTCCACACGACGGGACGGCGGCGCGTGCCGGCCGCTCCGGCGGCGACGCCGGCTCCGGCGAGGGCTGCGGTGCGGGCGCCGGAGCCGAACTGGGGCTGCGGGGCCGGCGCGAGCCGCACACGGAAGCTGGCGTGGTTCACGATCACCTGGGCGGGATCGGAATCCACCTTGACCATGCTCAGCGCGGGCTGATCGTCGAACCCCGGCCGGGGCGTTCTGGTGTCCACACTCATCTAACCGAGTGATCTGGGTTTAGGACACTGCCTTGACGGCTCGCAAATGTCCGAGACCCGTCAAGATCACGCCATGGCCGGGGCCGGGACGCACCGGGTGAGGGGTCAGCCCATGCGGCGGCGGGCGGCCTCGTAGAGCACGACGCCGGCGGCGACACCGGCGTTGAGCGACTCGGCGCCGCCCGGCATCGGGATGCGGACGAGGAAGTCGCAGGTCTCGCCGACCAGACGGGACAGGCCCTTGCCCTCGGAGCCGACGACGACGACGACCGGGCCGCCCAGCTCCTCCAGCTCGTGGACCTCGCGGTCGCCGTCGGCGGCGAGGCCGACGACGGTGATGCCGGCCTTCTGGTACGCCTCCAGGCAGCGCGTCAGGTTGGTGGCGCGGGCGACCGGGGTCCGGGCGGCGGTGCCGGCCGAGGTCTTCCAGGCACCGGCGGTCATGCCGGCGGCGCGGCGCTCGGGGACGACGACGCCGTGGCCGCCGAAGGCGGAGACGGAGCGGACGACGGCGCCGAGGTTCCGCGGGTCGGTGACGCCGTCGAGGGCGACGATCAGCGGGTCCTCGTTGTGGTCGTACGCGGTCGCGGCGAGGTCCTCGGGGTGCGCGTACTCGTACGGCGGGACCTGGAGGACGAGGCCCTGGTGGTTGAGGCCGTTCGTCATCCGGTCGAGCTCGGGGCGCGGCGCCTCCATGATGTTGATGTTGCCGCGGCCGGTGGCGAGGTTCAGGGCCTCGCGCACGCGCTCGTCGTTGTCGATGAACTGCTGCACGTACAGGGTCGTGGCGGGCACGCCGTCGCGCAGGGCCTCGAAGACCGGGTTGCGGCCGACGACCATCTCGGACTGGCCCTTGCCGCCGCGGCGCGCGACGGGCTTGCGCTTGGCGGCGTTCCGGGCGATCGCGTTGGAGACGCGGAAGGCCTTGTGGCCCTTGCGGTTCTCGGCCTTGGGCGTCGGCCCCTTGCCTTCGAGGCCCTTGCGCCGCTGGCCACCGCTGCCGATCGTCGCACCCTTCTTGTTGGACGTGCGACGGTTCCTGCGCTGGCTGTTCCCGGCCATGACTACTCTCATCCTCGGTGGTGCGTACGTAAGGTCTGTAACTGAAGTGTGCCGCCCGGAGGCCCGAGCGGCACGTCTTCTAACGGTTGCCCAGCGTCCAGCGGGGGCCGTCGGGGCTGTCCTCGATGGCGAGGCCGGACTGGGTGAGCTGGTCGCGGATCGCGTCCGCCGTCCCCCAGTCCTTGCGCTCACGGGCCGACTCGCGCTGCTGGAGCACGAGCCGCACGAGGGTGTCGACGACGCCGTGGAGCTCTTCGCCGCCACCGGTCTCCTCGGCCCAGTGCGGGTCGAGCGGGTCAAGGCCGAGGACGCCGAGCATGGCGCGGACCTCGGCGAGGCGGGCGATGGCCTCGTCCTTGTCGTCCGCGGCGAGGGCGCTGTTGCCCTGGCGGACGGTGGTGTGGATGATCGCGAGCGCGTGCGGCACGCCCAGGTCGTCGTCCATGGCCTCGGCGAAGGCCGGCGGCACCTCGGCGGCGGGGGCGACGGGCACCCCGGCCTTCTCGGTGGCGCGCTGGACGAAGCCCTCGATGCGGGCGAACGCCGACTCGGCCTCGCGCAGGGACTCCTCGCTGTACTCGATCATCGACCGGTAGTGCGGGGTGCCCAGGTAGTAGCGCAGGACGATCGGGCGCCAGTTCTTCACCATCTCGGACACCAGCACGCTGTTGCCGAGCGACTTCGACATCTTCTCGCCGCTCATGGTGACCCAGGCGTTGTGCACCCAGTACTGCGCGAACTCGTCGCCGAAGGCCTTGGCCTGGGCGATCTCGTTCTCGTGGTGCGGGAAGATCAGGTCGAGGCCGCCGCCGTGGATGTCGAAGGCGGAGCCGAGGTACTTGTGCGCCATGGCCGAGCACTCCAGGTGCCAGCCGGGGCGGCCGCGGCCCCACGGGGTCTCCCAGTCGGGCTCGCCCGGCTTGGTCGACTTCCACATGGCGAAGTCGCGGGGGTCGCGCTTGCCGGCGACGCCCTCGTCGGGCTGACGGAGGTCGTCGATGTCCTGGTTGGACAGCTCCAGGTAGCCCGGGAAGGAGCGCACGTCGAAGTAGACGCTGCCGTCCGCCTCGTACGCGTGGCCGCGCTCGATGAGGCCGCGCATCATCTCGATCATCTCGGGGACGTGACCGGTGGCGCGCGGCTCGTAGGTCGGCGGGAGGCAGCCGAGCGCCTCGTAACCGGAGTTGAACGCGCGCTCGTTCTCGTAGCCGATGGACCACCAGGGGCGGCCCTGCTCGGCGCCCTTCCTGATGATCTTGTCGTCGATGTCGGTGACGTTGCGGATGAACGTGACGTCGTAGCCGCGGTACGCGAACCAGCGGCGCATGATGTCGAAGTTCAGCCCCGAGCGGATGTGCCCGATGTGCGGGGCCGCCTGCACGGTGGCGCCACAGAGGTAGATCGAGACGCAGCCCGGTGTGAGCGGGGTGAAGTCACGGATCTGCCGGGCTGCGGTGTCGTACAGGCGAATAGTCACCACTCCAGGGTAGTGGGCGTGTGGTAGTGCCCCGCGACCAGTTCGCGATCGCCGATGACGTTTTTCACCGGTACCGGTGGCAATCGGTCATCCCGCCCGTCGGCCGAGGCCCCGGACTGGCGACCGTCCGCCACCGCCGGGGTCACCGCGCCGACGGCGGGCGGGCGCCGGCCGCCGGCGTACGCCCCGGCCGGTGCACGCCCGTTCGGGCGCTAGCGGGCTTCCGTCGGGTAGACGAGGGCGGTCGCGATCGCGGCGAGGCCCTCGGCGCGGCCGGTGAGGCCGAGCCCGTCGGTGGTGGTGCCGGAGACGGACACGGGGGCGCCGGCCGCCGCGCCCAGGGCCTTCTGCGCCTCGTCGCGGCGCTTGCCGACCTTGGGGCGGACGCCGATGACCTGGACGGCGATGTTGCCGATCTCGAACCCCTCGGCGCGGACGATCCGGGCGGCCTCGGCGAGGAGGGTGACGCCGGAGGCGCCGGACCACTCCGGGCGGGAGGTGCCGAAGTGGGCGCCGAGGTCGCCGACTCCGGCGGCGGAGAAGAGCGCGTCGCAGGCGGCGTGGGCGGCGACGTCACCGTCCGAGTGGCCGGCGAGCCCGAACCCGCCGCTGTCGGCGGGCTCCCAGAGCAGGCCGGCGCACCAGAGTTCGCGGCCCTCCTCGAAGGCGTGCACGTCGGTGCCGATGCCGGTACGGGGAAGGATCATCGGTTCAGAAGCCATCGTTGGCCCTCCTGCGGGCGAGTACGGCCTCGGCGAGGACGAGGTCGAGGGGGCGGGTCACCTTGAAGGCCTCCTCGTGGCCGGGCACGACGACGACGGGCGCGCCGAGCCGCTCGACCATACCGGCGTCGTCGGTGGCGCCCTCGCCGGTGAGGGCGATCGTGGCGTGGGCGTTGACCAGCGTGTCGTGGTCGAAGCCCTGCGGGGTCTGGACGGCGCGGAGGCGGGCGCGGACCGGGGTGGCGACGACCTGCTCGGGGTCGCCGGCCTGCTCGGCCGGCTCGACCTCCTTCACGGTGTCGGCCACGGGCAGCGCGGGGACGACGGCGACGGCCCCGTCCCGGACGGCCTCGATGACCGCGTCCACGGTGTCGACGGGGACGAGGGGGCGGGCGGCGTCGTGGACGAGGACGGTGGTGACGCCCTCGGGGAGCGCCTGGAGGCCGAGGTGGACGGACTCCTGGCGGGTGTCGCCGCCGGGCACGACGAGGTAGTCGGTCCGCTCGGGCAGGGCGTGGGCGTCGAGGAGGTTCTTGACCTCGGCGGCGCCGTCGGAGGGGGCGACCACGACGACCAGCGAGACCGCGCGGGAGGCGGCCATCGCGCGGACGGCGTGGATGAGCATGGGGGTGCCGTTCAGCGCGCGCAGCGCCTTGGGGGCGCCCGGGCCGAGGCGTACGCCCCGTCCGGCCGCCGGGATCACCACAGCGGTACGAGAAGGACGCGCTTCGTCTGACATCGGTTGCACTCCGGCAGGTTTGTTTCCGCGGCCGACATGGGTATGGCCTCACCGTGCCGGACGCTCCGCCTTGACCGGGCCCTTTCCGTGACGACGGTCGAGGCGTGGCCGCCCGGGCACAGGGGTTCGGACGTTTCAGGGGGTGCGGGTTCTTATTCTCGGCGGCGCACACACGTGCCCGTTTATGGTGTCCGTGTGTGTACGGCCGTGCGTACGCTCCGCGTTCGTACGCGAACATGCCGCAGCGCCCGGAGACGGCACTGTGTGGATCACAGCACGCCAGCGGGCGCCGCGGCATCGCTTTACTCGGCGGCGCACTCGGGCGGGTCGTCGGACGGAGTCCTCGGACCTGGCCTGAGCACGCTCAGGACGCGAGGACCTCGTCGAGGAGAGCCTCGGCCTTGTCCTCGTTCGTGTTCTCCGCGAGGGCGAGCTCGCTCACCAGGATCTGGCGAGCCTTGGCGAGCATGCGCTTCTCGCCTGCGGACAGCCCGCGCTCACGCTCGCGCCGCCACAGGTCGCGGACTACTTCGGCGACCTTGATGACATCGCCGGAGGCGAGCTTCTCGAGATTTGCCTTGTAGCGACGGGACCAGTTCGTCGGCTCTTCGGCGTACGGCGCACGCAGCACCTCGAAGACCCGGTCCAGCCCGTCCTGACCGACCACATCGCGGACTCCGACGAACTCCGCGTTGTCCGCGGGCACGCGGACAGTCAGGTCGCCCTGCGCGACCTTGAGCACCAAGTAGGTCTTGTCCACGCCTTTGATCTGGCGAGTTTCGATGGCCTCGATCAGCGCGGCCCCGTGATGGGGATAGACCACGGTGTCGCCAACCTTGAACGTCATGTGACAGGTACCCCTTCCGTGGCTATCCAGGGTAACACGGATTCGGCTTCTTCTGAATGGCGTTTTCGCAGGTCAGGGCATATCTCGGGGCTTGACAACGATGAGTCGATCGTGCTGCGGAGGGCTTCCGGAAGGCGGTATTCGCAGGTCGGAGCCGCTGTGCGGACAGAGAGAAACGCGCACGTTACACCTACCCCGGGCCGCTCGAGGCAGGCTCGATGTCCCGATTTGTCTGGTTCGGAGTGCCCTTCTTCGCGTACTCCGTTCGAGGATCGTCCACCCGTACGGATGCATCCACGCGCGATTCCGTAATTGATCAGTCGACGCGGCTCCGGGGTTTTCCGGATCCGCGTCTCCGGGAATGCGCGGCGGCCCTCGAATTGATCAAGGCGGATATGTGAACAACAGGTCAATGGGTCGTGATCCGGCCATGTCAGCCGACGGCCGGGGCGGCGGCGGGGCCGCTCGGGGAGGCCGGCCGGGACGGCCGTCCCGGGGACCGCCGGAGACGGCCGTGGTCGGTTAGGGGCGGGTCGGGTGCGGGACGGAGAGTGCGGCTCGGTAACCTAAGCGCGCTGACACACCTTTAGTTGTTCCTTAGTTCCCAAGCCCGTCCGTACGTCCTAGGAGATGCCGCCGCCGTGAGCCGCAGCCTTCGACGCGGCGCCCTCGCCGCCACCGCCATCGTTCTCTCCGTCGCCGGGCTGTCCGCCTGTGGTGCCGGCAACAACGCGCAGACGCTGGAAGTGCGGCCGGACAACGCCGCCGTCACCGTGGACGACGTCAAGATCCAGAACGCGCTGGTGATCACCCAGCCCGAGGTCGGCGTCAAGGGCCCGGCCGTGGTCTCGGCCACCGTCTTCAACAACGGCAACCTGCCGCAGGTCATCGAGTCGATCACCCTGCCGGGCACCCTCGGCACCGTGAAGCTCAAGGCGGCCGAGGGCGCCGGCCCGATCACCGTCCCGGCGCTCGGCTCGGTCGTCATCGGCGGCGAGGGCAACGCCTCCGCCGTCGTCGAGAACGGTCTGGCCGAGGCCCGCAACGGCAACGCCCAGAAGGTCGTCTTCAAGCTGAGCAAGACCGGCGAGGTGAGCCTGAACGCCTTCGTCGTCCCGGCGACCAGCTACTTCAAGGACTTCGGCCCGAGCGTCGTCCCGGCCCCGCCGGGCGCCACGCCGTCCGCCTCGGCCTCCCCCTCCGGCGACGCGGAGCACGCCGCAGGCGAGGGCGAGGGCGAGCACGGCGCCGAGCCGTCGGGCGAGGCGAGCCACACCGCCGGTCACTGACCGCACCGACGTGAGGAGGGGCGCCCCCCGGCCGGGGGGCGCCCCTCCTCACGGAAGAAAACACACCCGAACCCCCACCCCAAAAACCCCCCCTTA